>NZ_CAKVZK010000002.1:0-121408 GCF_934835585.1 Clostridium sp. AF02-29
TGTCGCAAGCGACCGCGCTCGGCGCGAGAATGTGCCAAGGCACATTCTTTTTTATCGGATGCTATAAAAAACCAGAAAATATACCGCCATCAGGATCACTAGAAATCCCGCATTTGCAATCGTGAACCAGCGGAAGTAGATTCCTTTTTTCTCTGGGCAGGAGCGGACGATATATTTGTAAGAAATAAGACTCGCCATGGATGCGATCAGGGTGCCGAGACCGCCGAGGTTAGTTCCGATCAGAAGGGAAACTCCTTTTTCGGTAAATCCGGACAACAGGATGGCGGTCGGAACGTTGCTGATTACCTGGCTGGCCAGAACGGAGACTATCACTTCGTGTCCCGTGATCATACTGGAAAGCAGGGAGCTTACCGCAGGAATGTGTTTCAGATTCCCGATGAAGATGAAGAATCCGATAAAAGTCAGGATGAGAGAGTAATCTACCTGACAGAAGATCTTCGGGTCTGCCAGACAGCCAATCGCCAGAATGCAGATAAACAGGATTGGAAGCGGCAGAAGACCGGCTACGGTGCAAAGGCACAGGAAAAACATTCCCAGACAGCAGAAAAGGCAGCGTTTAGGAAAGGTCTCATCGGAGGTTGTATCTCTACCGGCTGTATCGAGTGAGATAGTCTCCCTTGGTGTAAACATTGTGACGAGCAGCAGCAAAACCAATGAAAGCAGCGAAAATGGACCGATGCTCCGGATGAATGTATCAAGTGAAAGCTCAAAGTGGGAATACAGATACAGGTTCTGGGGATTCCCCACCGGAGTTGTCATGCTGCCGAGATTGGCTGCCAGTGTCTGGCAGACGACAACCGGAACGATCCGGTCTTTGCGGTTTACCATCCGCAGTAGTTCCAGAGCAAATGGAACGAAGGTAATTAAGGCCACATCGTTGGTGATCAGCATGCTGGAAAAGAAACACAGAAGAATCAGAAGCTGTTCCAGCTGCCTGAGTGAATGGATTCGAAGCAGCAGTAATTCCCCGAGCTGTCGAAAGAAACCGATGTTTTGGAGACCTGTGGTTGCTGTCATCAGGCCAAAGAGCAGGATCAGTGTGTGCAGATCCAGATATCCCAGGTATCCGGCAGACGGTGGTATGATAAACATGGAAAGGACAGCCAGAGCCAGGGCGATGGTTAAAACAGTATCCTTTTTGAGAAAAGAACTTACTTTTTGTATCATGGTAAAATACTCCCTTGAAAAAGAAAAAGTGTAACTGTGGCCAGTAACGAAAATAGCGGAAACCCTCGTGAAAAGGTTTCCGCTATAAAATAAAAAGAGCGCGAGACGGGACTCGAACCCGCGGCCTCGACCTTGGCAAGGTCGCGCTCCACCAACTGAGCCACTCGCGCATTTCTGAAGCATCGCTTCAACGAGTTATATAATATCATAGGTCGGTTAATTTGGCAAGCGTTTTTTTAAAAAAAATCAAAAAATATAGAAAATTCATTACTGTTCACGGGTAGGCACTTTTGAAACCGGGAGAACCGTATGAAACTGATCAAGTTTTCATATTTTCCACTGGATGTGTTCCCACGGTCTGCACAAACCCGATGATCTGTCCGGACAGGAGTACCGTGAGGATGGAATATACCATGCGGTTTAACGGAATGTAGCTCAGTGAAAGCACCAGTACAGCAAAATCGGACAGGAGGTAGATCCACTGGATTTTGATGTGCGTCACGTGGGAAAGGCTCATCGCAAGCGCATCGTCTCCGCCCGGGGCACCGCCGATCCGCACGCAGAGCCCGGCACCGACGCCGACGAAGACCGCGCCGATCAGGGATGCGGCAAGCGGCATATCGGCAAGCTGCGGCCACAGGGGCGGAAACTGCTCACAGATGCGGTAAGACAGGGAGAAGCTGGCGCTGGAAAGAATGGAGTAGGCGATGAACTGCCTCCCCAGAAGTTTCCATCCCATCGCGTAGCAGGCGAGGTTCATGATGAAGCCGGACACGGATGGGGAGATATGGAACCAGTGATCAAGCAGAAGCGTCATTCCTAAGACACCGCCCTCGGTGACACCGGAAAAGGAATGGACGTGGTACAGGCCAAATGCCAGAAATGCACTTCCAAACAGTGCAATCAGGCAGGATTTTAGTTTTAAATCGAGGGAATGGAATAATTTCAGCAAAATAACAGGCTCCTTGTGAATGATTTACATATAAATAAAGGTTTTTCTATTCTAGTATGGAAACGGATTTGTGTCAAGATGGGCGGACTCTCTGCAGAAATGATGCAAAACGGGAGAAAGCAAAAAAAACATGTGGATTTACGGTTTCCATGAGCGTGAACAGCAGCCGTGTGAAATGTGAAAACGAAAAAATCCGGGTGGATTCATAGACAAAAATGTGGGATGTGCGTATACTGGAAGATAGGAAGACGGAAAGGGGAATGAAAACATGGTAGAAAATCATCCGGACATCCGGAAGCAGGAATACCGCGGAATTGCCTGCCTGGTGCTGTCTGCGTTCTGTTTTGCGCTGATGAGTATGTTTGTACATTTGGCGGGCGATCTGCCGTCGATGCAGAAGAGTTTTTTTCGCAATCTTGTGGCGGCGCTGTCAGCGGTTGTTTTGCTTTTGCGGGCGGGAGAGCCGTTTCGTATCCGCAGGGAAAATCTGCCGTATTTTCTGATGCGGTCAATTTTCGGCACGATGGGAGTGCTGTGTAACTTTTATGCGGTGGATCATCTGGTGCTGGCGGACGCATCGATTCTAAATAAAATGTCGCCGTTTTTTACAGTGCTGTTCAGCTGGCTGATCTTAAAGGAAAAAGTTATGCCAATTCAGCTTTCGCTGATCTTCGGTGCGTTTCTCGGCAGTATATTTGTGGTAAAGCCGACATTCTCCAATCTGGCACTTGTGCCGTCGCTGCTGGGCTTTTTCGGCGGCATCTGCGCGGGCGCGGCGTACACGATGGTGCGGAAACTGGGAGAGGCAGGAGAAAAGGGACCGGTGATCGTGCTGTTTTTCTCGGTATTTTCCTGTGTGGTTGTGCTGCCGTGGCTGATTTTTGACTATCATCCGATGACCTGGCAGCAGATGGGGATCCTGCTTTTGGCGGGCTGCGCGGCGGCAGGCGGACAGTTTGCGATCACGGCGGCATACCGCTATGCCCCGGCGAGCCGTATTTCCATCTACGATTATTCGCAGCTGATCTTCTCGACGATGCTCGGTTTCTTCATTTTCGGGCAGGTGCCGGACGGCTGGAGTTTTCTCGGATATGGAATTATCTGTCTGATGGCAATTTCCATGTTTGTATATAATAACCGGAAAAGAAAGAATACTCAAAAGCAGGCACTTTTGGAATCGAAAGAGCTGTCAGATGTAATAAAAATGTAAGGGAAAGTACCCGCCGATATGGTTTACAAGCGATGCCAAATTATATATACTGAAGATAAAGTCGGAGTGGTTTTCGTGTTCAGAAACGTGAATTTCAGGAACAAAAGCTGGGTTGCCGACACAGCTCGAAAATGGGTTATAGATAGGGCAGAAAGTTATATAGGGAAATACGACATAAGCCCGACAGCAGACAGGAGGAAACAGGGATGAAAAAATTAGCAACCGCACTTGTGAGTGCAGCAGCCATTATGACGATGTCAACAACCGCATTTGCAGCCGAAAATCCGGCGGAGGTATTTGACCGGGTGATGGAGAAGAACAATACGATTCAGTCCGCGGAGATTCAGAGCGGCGTCCATTCGGTCATACTTGCAAAGGATGTCATTCCGGACGGTCAGATGAAAGTTGATATGGCGATGCATGCAGAGATGGATATGCAGGATACCACCGATCTCAAGTACCTGGCACAGGTCGCTTCCTCGATTCTGGGACAGGACAGCTATTCACAGGTTTTTTATACGGACGGCTACTATTACGTAGATGCCAACGGTGTCAAACTGAAATACCCGATGCCATTAGAGCAGATCATATCCTCCGTCCAGACCGGAGTCAACACCAGCAATATGGAATCCAGCTATATGAAGGGCATTTCCTTAAACGAGGTCAATGGAAAACGTGTGCTGGCATATGAGGCAAATCCAAAGAAGCTAAACAAGAACGTCAAAGAAGCCCTCGGAACCGTGATGAACACACTCGGCACCGATATCAATCTGGACATGAACATCCAGGAAATGAAAGGCGCTTACGTGCTGGATGACAACGATTACATTATCTATATGACAAACTATATCGTATACAACATGGAAGTCCTCGACCAGCCGATGACCTGCATTACTCTGATGGAGACCGAAGTCCAGAACCCGGGCGAGCCGGTCGTAGTGACACTTCCATCCACGGATGGCTATGAAGACTTAATCGGTTTATACGATGGAGTCATTGAAAGCGAAGTAGAATAAAAAAACAGACAAAAACAAAAATAGACAATCAAAAGCCAGCCGAGCAAAGCAAAGGCTGGCAGGTAAAAGCGATCCATAACATAACAAGAGGAAAGTGGCGTCCGGGAATCTGTAGAGCCAGCGTTCCCGGACGCCTCTTTCCGCATCACGACAATCAATCAATCTATTACTGCATCTCATCCTCAATCATCCGATATCCAATCCCAATCTCTGTAAACACATACTGCGGTTCTGCTGGATTCTGTTCCAGTTTCCTTCGAATATGTGCCATATTCACGCGCAGAATACTGTTATCATCGTCCGCATACGGCCCCCAGATATTCGAAATAATCGTATCATACGTCATGACCCTGCCGGAATTCTGCGCCAGCAGGGAGATAATCTTAAACTCGATCTGCGTCAGATGGACATCCTTTCCATCAACCGATACCAGATGTTTTTCAAAATCGATCGTCAGTCCCTTTGCATGGAATGGGCGCTTATAAAGCGGAGAATCCGTGTTTAGGCGGTTGCTGTGGCGCAGGGCAGTCCGGATGCGCGCGAGAAGCTCGGAGGTGCCGATCGGCTTGGTCAGATAATCATCCGCGCCGAGGTCGAGCGCACGTACCTTTTCCTGTTCCTGCGTGCGGGCGGAGAGGACGATGATCGGGACGCTGGACCAGGTGCGGACCTGGCGGATGATCTCCATGCCGTCCATGTCTGGAAGCCCCAGGTCGAGGAGAATCAGATCCGGGCACTGGGACGTGATGATCGGAAGTGCTTCTTTTCCCGTGTGTGCGGTGGAAATGCGGTAATCCTGTGCGGACAGGGAGGTGGAGATGAAGTCGCAGATGTTTTTTTCATCTTCTACTAATAAAATAGAAAGTTTATGTGTCATGTTATTTGTCCTCCTTTGGAAGGGTAAAGTAAAATTCGGCACCGCGCGTGTGGTTGATTGCCTTGATTTCGCCGCCGTGGGCGAGAATGATCGTTTTACAGATGGAAAGCCCGATTCCCATGCCCTTTCGTCCATCCGGCGAAGTGCTGGTCGTCGAAGAAGAGCCGTCAAAGATGGTTGCCAGCTTCTCCGGCGGGATGCCGACGCCGTAATCGCGCACGTGGAAAACCGCATAGTCGGAAAGTGATTCCACATAGCACTCGATCGGCTCGGTGCTTTCAGCATGGACAACGGCATTTTCCAGCAGGTTGATGAGAACCTGTTCGATGAGGACGGCGTCCATCGGGACCATCAGGAATTCCTCCGGCACGCGCACATGGATATTGGCGTCTGGAAGTCTCTTTTTTAAGCGGATCATCGCCTCGGAGAGAACTTCCTCGACCGGTTCCGAGGTCTTAGTTACCTTTGCCGTCTCATTGTTGATACGCGTGACGGAGAGCAGGTTTTCAACCATGTTTAAGAGCCAGTTAGAGTCCTCAAGAATATGGCGCACCAGTGCATTTTTCTCAACCTCCGGGAGACTGCTGCCATTTTCCAGATATACGGTACTGGAACCGATGATGCTGGTAAGCGGGGTGCGGAGGTCGTGGGAGATTGCCCGCAGCAGGTTCGCCCGCATCTTTTCTTTTTCTGCTTCCATCAGCATCTTTTCACGTTCCGCCAGCACGCGTGCCTGCGTTTTCATGTTGCTTGTGATGGCGCTTGTAATGCTGGAAATTGAAAACATTGCCACGAAGGTAATCGGATAGCCGGCCATCGTGAAATCCAGCGCGAAATACGGATACGTGAACAGAAAATTGACGCAGACGACGCCGACAAAGGAGGAGAACAGGCCGAAGCTGTATCCGTCCGTAAAACGCGCTACCAAAAAGACCGCCAGAATGTAGGTCAGCGCGATGTTGGCAGTCGGGTTTTTGAGCGCATGAAAAAAGCAGAACGCGATGGTCGTGGCGGTACCCATGAAAAACAAGGTAAGTCCCCAGCTTTGTATGTATGTCGGAAGCGCACAGAATTTTTCGACGATCGGGCGGGTCCGGAACCAATTTTTTAAGGCGTCAATTTTGGATGGATGTGTTTCGCCGCCATTGGAAATGCTGGTATCCGGAGAGCTGGATTCGGCTGAGCCTTGAAGGCTGCTGGTTGATTCTGTTTTCGGGAAGGTTTCATTGGAAGTTCCAGGAACAGAAGGTTTGCTTGAATGTTTCATTAAATAAAGAAAGTCTCCTTTCAAAAAATTCATTTGGATGCTTCTATTATACAATGTTTCTTCTGAAAAATAGAGAGGAAGACTGTTAAAAAGTTGAAAAAATCGTGAAAATTTGGGATAAAAACAGAAAGACGGTGGACGGAGGAGAAAAATCGCGTTACTGGGCACACATGTGTGTGAACAGGAACATGATTATTGAGAATCTGGTTGGATAAGGGCGATTTCATTGCATTTTCAGCGTCAGTGTGTTAAACTCCAAACAGTCTCCCGATTGAGGGAAGCAGGCTGACCCGCCTGTTAGAGAGTGACAAACGGGCTGCCGGAGTGCAGGGCGAAAGGAATGAAAATAAGATGAAAAAATTAGGAAGAAATGATCTGTGCTGGTGTGGAAGTGGAAAGAAGTACAAACATTGCCATGAGGCATTTGATGAGAAGCTGATGGAGGCGGCGGATGCCGGACACCAGATTCCGGATCACGACATGATCAAGACCCCGGAGCAGATCGAGGGGATCCGCGAGAGCTGCAAGATCAATGTGGCAGTTCTGGATTATGTGGCTGAGCATATCAAGGCTGGCGTCACAACCGAGGAGATCGATCAGTGGGTATATAATGAGACGACCCGCATGGGCGGAATCCCGGCGCCGCTTGGCTATGAAGGATTCCCGAAGAGCGTGTGCACATCCATCAATGATCAGGTCTGCCACGGCATTCCGTCAGCGGATGTCGTATTAAAGGATGGCGATATCATCAACGTGGATGTTTCGACCATTTATCACGGCTATTATGCGGATTCTTCCCGTATGTTCTGCATCGGAAATGTCAGCCCGGAACATAAAAAACTGGTGGACGTTGTCAAAGAGTGCGTGGAATTAGGTCTGGAGCAGGTAAAACCGTGGGGCTTCATGGGCGATATGGCGGAAGCGGTCCAGAAGCATGCGGAAGAAAATGGTTATTCTGTGGTTCGAGAGATCGGCGGTCACGGCGTTGGTATCGAGTTCCATGAGGATCCGTGGGTTGGCTATATTGGTCAGAGAGGCACCGGTATGATGTTTGCTCCGGGTATGATGTTCACGATCGAGCCGATGATCAACGAGGGAACCGAGGAGGTATTCGTGGATGGCGACGACGACTGGAGTGTATACACGAAGGATGGAAAAGCATCCGCCCAGTGGGAGATCCAGGTGCTGGTAACTGAGGATGGTCATGAGGTGCTTTCCTGGTAGCTTGCAGAGTACATAAAAAGAGACGGCGTCAAACCGTCTCTTTTTTGTACCCAAGGTGGGCGTTCTTCACAGCCGAAGGGGGATAAAAAACTGTGAAGAAATATCTATATAAAGGAAATTGTTGTTAGTCGAGCCAGATAACAATTGCGCGCATTTCTTAGTGCCATCTGCCTCATTGATGTTATGCCATTATAATACTGGATAATTGTGTCCATATTTTGACCAATATCTAAAATAAATCTAAACGAGTATTACATAATTCGAAACTTTTTCGGAACTGTTTATGAGGCTGGCGCGCTTGAATTTTTCTTGTCGATTTCTTGGATGGGGTATATAATAAATCTGGTGATTAAAGGGGGGCGGCCTGACTGAATAGAAACCGCGTCCAGAACAAAGCAATTAAGAAGAAAGTGGCAGGAATTATATGGAAAATTTTTTATTTGCATTTAATACAGTCCTTCCGTTTCTGCTCTATATCGCATTTGGATATGGAGTCAGGATGTCGGGGCTGGCGGATGAGGATTTTATGAAGCGCCTGAATAAGGTGATCTTTCAGGCATTCTTTCCGATTCTGATGTTTAACAACCTGTATTCCATTCCGGAGAGAATGACATTAAATCTGCGTCTGGTGGCAGCCGCCATTATCAGCGTGCTGCTTTTGCAGGCGGTTCTGCTTGCTGTGGTTCCGCGTCTGGTAAAGGAAAATGAGCGGCGCGGCGTTATCATCCAGGCGATTTACCGCAGCAATTTCGTCCTGTTCGGCATTCCGCTGGCAACCAGCGTGTTCGGTGAGGAGGGAACACTGCTGGCGACGATGATGGTGGCGATCGTGATTCCGGTCTACAACATAACGGCGGTCGTGATTCTGGAATTGTTCCGGGGCGGCAAGGTCCCGGTTTCCGTTTTGATTAAGAATATCCTGAAAAATCCGATGATCCGCGGCGCACTCATGGGCTTTATCTTCCATATGTTAGGGATTAAATTTCCGGTTTCCGTGGAAGGACCGATCAAGCAGTTTGCCAATCTGACAACGCCGCTGGCCCTGTTCGTACTGGGCGGAACGCTGCATTTCAATGCGATCGGCGGCAATCTGAAATATGTGGTTCCGTCGATGACCGTCAAGATGGTGATCCTGCCGGCAGTGATTCTGGCGGTTGCGACGCTGCTCGGCTTTTCCGGTGTGGAACGTTTTGTTTACTTTGAAATGTACGCGACTCCGGTTGCGACGGCGTCCTATGCGATGGCGCAGAACATGGGCGGCGACGGCGAGCTGGCGGGACAGTTTGTCGTGCTGAGCACGGTCGCCTCGGTTGTGACGATCTTTTTGTGGGTCTATTTCCTTAATTCGATCGGATGGCTCGTATAAAAATAAATATATAATAGGGGACTGCCAGACAGTGGTTTGTGGAAGAGCAACAATTGTCTGGCAGCTTTTTTTGTGTAAACAAACACTGTTTTTCATGAGAACCGAAATTTTTTTTCATAAATTAAGATGTATGTATAATCTTTTCAAGATTAAAACATTTAATAGACAAAACTGATTGAAAAAGTTATAATAGTATACAAATGCGAGAAAACTTATTTATTTTCCATGTGCTTTTGATGCTTCGAATCAGCGAATTGTATGGAATGGGAGGATGTGAAACATAATAAGGATATTGCATTATTTCTGAAAAAAATTAGGGGAAAAGGTGGTGGTTCAATGATCAAGGAGACGATCCAGGCGGTCGAGGACGCAGAGGCGAAGGCATCGGAACTGGTCGCGCAGGCTTCGGAGGATGCACGTCGCGTTAAGGCGGAGGCGGAGGCAGAAGCGGATCGAATGCTCGCAGATGCACAGAAAAGGGGGAAAGAAGCAGCTGCGAAGCAGGAAGAAGAACTGACTCTCAGAGGGGAGGAGTACGTAAAACAGGCACTGGCAGAAGCCGAGGCGGAGTGTCAGACGCTCAGAGAGACGGCGGACAGACGGAAACCGGAGGTGGTTGACCGGCTCATAGCGGAACTGGTCTAATGAATGGAGGGATGTAGATATGGCAGTATTGCAGATGCAAAAGCTATGTATCTGTGCCCTGAAGAAGGACCGTAAGTCCCTGATGGAGTTTCTGCAGGCTGCCGGAGTGCTGGAGCTGACAGCGGAGGCGGAGCCGGACGAGGTATTTAAGCGGATGGACACGCTGGAGGATCGACAGAAGTTTGAGCGGAATGCGGCGACGGCGGACCGAGCATTGGAAGTGCTTGCCGCGGTGGTTCCGGAGGAAACATCGATGCTTGCTGGGCTTGCCGGAAAGCCGCTTGCAAAGGCAGGCGCGTACCGGGAGACGGAGGCGAACGCAGAGGCGCTTTTAGGTCAGGCGGAACGCATTTTGAACCTGCAAAAGCAGATCACGGAGGAAAAGACTGCGGCGCTTAGACTGCTGGCGGAGGCGGAAAGCCTGAAACCGTGGCAGAAGCTGGAGATTCCACTTGCGTATCAGGAGACGAAACGGTGTGCTATCTTAGTCGGCGCGGTCGGCGGAGGCGCTTATACGCAGGAAGAAATTTACGCTTCGGTGGCAAAACAGGAGCCGCAGCTTGAAAAATGGGAGCTGGAGGTTGTCGGAAGCGACGCCGACCAGACCTGCATTGCGGTAATTTGCCTGAAAGAGGACGAGGAGAAGCTGGAGACAGCACTCCGGTCGATTGGATTTGCCCGTCCGGCGCGTCCGGTGGAGGAAGTTCCAGCAGCTTACGCTAAGAAACTCAAAGCGCAGGCGGCAGAGCATGAGGGACGCGCGGCAGCGACGGAAGAAGAACTGAAACAGTGCGCTTCGGCGCGGGAAGATTTGAAATTGTTATCCGACTATTACCGCCTGAGGGCACAGAAGTATGAGGCGCTCGGCGAGATCTTACAGTCGGAAAAAACGTGTATGATCACGGGATTTATCCCGAAGCGCGATGCGAAAGGACTGGAGGAGAAGCTGAATAGCCGGTTTGAACTTGCAGTGGAAAGTTCGGATGTGCCGGAGGATGAGGAAGCACCGGTGCTTCTCTCCAACGGAACCTTCGCGGCGTCGGCGGAGGGCGTGACCGCATCCTTTGGCTTACCGGCGAAGGGGGAGATGGACCCGACCGGCATCATGGCAGCGTGCTATGTATTTTTGTTTGGTCTGATGCTTTCAGATGCGGCATACGGATTTATTGTATTTTTGATGTGCTTCCTGGCACTTAAGAAATTTCCAAGGATGGAAGAAAACCTGCGGAAATCACTGCGGCTCTTTATGTACTGTGGACTTTCGACCCTGTTCTGGGGCGTCATGTTCGGCGGTTATTTCGGAGATGCGGTGGACATCGTGAGCCGGACGTATTTTGGACATACGGTGACAATACCGGCGCTCTGGTTTGTCCCGCTAAATGACCCGATGAAGCTTTTGGTTTATTCGATGTTATTTGGCGTGATTCATCTATTTCTGGGGCTGGGACTGAAAGGATATATGCTCTTAAAGGATGGCAAGGTTGTGGATTTTATCTGCGACGTGGTACTCTGGTACCTCCTGCTTCTGGGGCTGATTCTGATGCTGCTTCCGACGGAACTGTTTGGTTCCATCGCGCAGATGAATATCGTATTCCCGCCGGTGCTTAATTCGCTGGCAAAGGGAATGGCGATCGTGGGCGCGCTGGGAATTCTGGTGATGTCGGCACGCGACAAGAAGAATCCGATCCTGCGGCTGGCGCTTGGCGCATATGATTTGTACAATATTACCGGATGGGTGTCGGATGTGCTTTCCTACTCGCGCCTTCTGGCGCTCGGACTGGCAACCGGCGTTATCGCATCGGTTATCAACCAGATGGGAAGTATGGTTGGAAATAATGTATTTGGTGTGATTGTATTTATACTGGTATTCTGCTTCGGACACCTGTTTAACCTGGCGATCAACCTGCTCGGCGCGTATGTGCATACCTGCCGTCTGCAGTACGTCGAGTTTTTCGGAAAGTTCTATGAGGGTGGCGGAAAGGCCTTCCGTCCGTTTAAGCAGATAACAAAATACGTGGAAATCAAGGAGGATTAAATATGAGCGGAATTGTATTTGCATTGTTGGGAGTTGCAGTGGCGGTTATTCTTGCAGGTATGGGTTCAGCCTACGGCGTAGGCGTGGCAGGTCAGGCAGCAGCCGGAGTCGTAACCGAGGATCCGGATAAATTCGCGAAGGTGCTTCTGCTCCAGCTGCTTCCGGGTACCCAGGGTATCTACGGTCTGCTGGTTGGTTTCATCGCTCTTTCTAAGATTGGTCTTCTTGGCGGCGGCGCTGACATGAGCATGTCGATCTCCCAGGGACTCTTATATCTGGCAGCATGCCTTCCGATCGGCGTGGTTGGTCTGGTATCGGCGAGACATCAGGGAAGAACGTCGGTTGCTTCCATCGGTATCGTAGCGAAGAAACCGGAACAGTTTGGTAAAGCGATGCTGTTCCCGGCGATGGTTGAGACCTATGCGATTCTGGCACTTCTGGTTTCGATTCTGGCAATCAATGCACTGTAATCTGGCACGGCGGAAAGAATCAAAATCAGTTAAGGAGTGAAGCGTATGAATGGATTAGATAAGATTATTGCTCAGATCCTTGACGATGCAAAACAGGAATCGCTTGCGATTCGGGAAAAAGCAGCCGGTGAAGCGGAGACGACTCTTGCGGCAGCCGGTGAAAAGGTAAAAAAGCTGGAGGAAGAGCAGGCGAAATCGGCGGCGCAGCGTGAAAAAAGCTATGAGGAACGGCTTCGTTCTTCGGCGGCGCTAAAGAAGCGCCAGGCGATCCTTGCGGCAAAGCAGGCGATCATCGAGGAAATGCTTGCGGCGGCATATAAGGAGCTGCTGGCAAAGCCGGATGAGGCGTATTTTGCATGGATGGAGCAGCTTCTTTCCCGGTTCGTGACGGATCGGGCAGGAGAAATCTATGTTTCAAAACGTGATTTAGAGCGGATGCCGGATGATTTTCCGGCAAAGATAGAGAAGACGGCGCAGGAAAAGGGCGGAAGTCTGGTACTGAAAAAAGAACCGAGGGAGATCGACGGGGGCTTTGTTCTGGTGTATGGCGGTGTCGAGGAAAATTGTTCTGCCGGGGCGTTGTTTGCGTCGCAGCGGGATGAGCTGGCGGACAAGGTACATGCGATGCTGTTTGGATAACGGCGGGAGAAGGTAAGGAGGGCTTATATGTCTGATACAAAATATGCCTACGCGGTCGCCCGGATCCGGGCACTGGAAAATGGGCTTTTTTCCTCCGCACAGATTGAACAGCTGCTGTCCGTAAAAAGCTACGAGGGGGCACTGCGTTTCCTGACCGAACACGGCTGGGGGGATGCAGACACACCGCTCAGCGCGGAGGCGATCCTGACCCGGGAGAAGACGAAAACCTGGGAGACGGTCCGCGACCTTTTGAAGGGCGACGACGCGATCCTGGCAGTGCTTTCCTACGGGGATCTCTACCACAATTTAAAGGCGGCGATCAAGGATGCGGCGGCGCCGGGCAGCCACGGCAATGTCTATTTTGACGACTGTGAGGTGGACGGCGTGCGGATGGCGAAGATCGTGGCGGAGAAGGACTGGCAGGCGCTTCCGGCACATATGCGGGAGGCGGCGAAGGAAGCCAGCGAGACATTTCTGCATACGAGCGACGGGCAGCTCTGCGATATCATCGTTGACCGGGCGGCGCTCGCAGCTATCTATGAGTGCGGAAAGAATGCGTCCGACGCGATCATCCGCGATTATGCCGAGACGACGGTCGCGGTGGCGGATATCAAGATAGCGGTGCGATCCCAGAAGACAGGAAAACATCTGGATTTTATGCGGCGCGCGATGGCACCGTGCGATAGCTTGAATATCGAGCGCCTGTCACAGGCGGCTCTTGGCGGCGCCGGCGCGATCTGCGAGTATCTGGAAGGAACCCGCTATGCGGGCGGCGCGCAGGCATTAAAGGAATCGCCGTCGGCGTTTGAGCGGTGGTGTGACAATCAGTTGATCGAGACGATCAAGCCGCAGAAATATAACCCGTTTACGGCGGGACCGCTGGTTGCCTATGTGCTGGCGAAGGAAAATGAGATTAAAACGGTCCGTATCATCCTGACCGCCCGTCTGAACGGTCTTGAGGAGGAACAGATTCGGGAAAGGATAAGGGAGATGTATGTATAAGGTTGCAGTAGTCGGAGATTACGACAGCATCTACGGATTTGCGGCGCTGGGACTGGAGACATTTCCGGTGTCCGATGTAAAAGAGACGGAGAAAGTATTTCTGGAACTGGCTTCTGGTTCCTACGCGGTGATCTATATCACCGAGGCGGCGGCTGCCGGGATTGAGGCAGCTATCGACCGCTACCGGGAACAGCCGCTTCCGTCCGTGATCCTGATTCCGGGGATTTCCGGGAATACGGGAAAAGGCGTGGAGTCGGTCAAGCATTCGGTGGAACAGGCAGTTGGATCGGATATTCTGTTTGGAGATGCATGATAGAAAGGTGGGTGAAACCTTCCAATGAGCAAAGGAACGATAAAGAAGGTAGCAGGACCGCTGGTTATCGCCAGCGGGATGCGGGATGCCAATATGTTTGACGTCGTCCGCGTCAGCGACGAACGTCTGATTGGCGAGATCATAGAGATTCACGGAGATGAAGCGTCGATTCAGGTATATGAGGAGACTTCCGGTTTAGGACCTGGCGAGCCGGTAGAGTCGATGGATGTGCCGCTTTCGGTTGAACTGGGACCGGGACTCCTGACGAGTATCTACGATGGAATCCAGCGGCCGCTGGACGATATCATGAAGGAGACGGGCAGCAACAACTTAAAGCGCGGCGTTGAGGTTCCGTCTTTAAAGCGTGATAAGAAATGGCAGTTTGTGCCGACCGTGAAAGCGGGCGACAGCGTGGAAGCAGGCGACATCATCGGTACCGTGCAGGAGACGCTGATCATTGAGCATAAGATTATGGTGCCGTATGGTGTAAAAGGTACCGTCAAAGAGATCAAGAGCGGTGAATTTACGGTGGAGGAAACTGTAGCGGTCATTGAGACGGAAAACGGCGAAAAAGAGCTTACAATGATGCAGAAATGGCCGGTTCGGCGCGGACGTCCGTACCAGACGAAGCTGCCGCCGGTAAAACCGCTGATTACCGGACAGCGTGTCGTTGACGCATTCTTCCCGATCGCCAAGGGCGGCGTGGCAGCCGTACCGGGACCGTTCGGAAGCGGCAAGACCGTCATCCAGCACCAGCTGGCGAAATGGGCGGAAGCGGACATTGTTGTTTACATCGGCTGCGGTGAGCGCGGCAACGAGATGACGGATGTTTTAAATGAGTTCCCGGAGTTAAAGGATCCAAAGACCGGGCACTCCCTGATGCAGCGGACCGTGCTGATTGCCAATACTTCGGATATGCCGGTAGCAGCCCGCGAGGCATCGATTTACACGGGTATCACGATCGCAGAGTATTTCCGCGACATGGGTTATTCGGTGGCACTGATGGCGGATTCCACCTCCCGATGGGCGGAGGCGCTGCGAGAGATGTCGGGACGTCTGGAAGAGATGCCGGGCGAGGAAGGTTATCCGGCCTACTTAGGAAGCCGTCTGGCACAGTTCTATGAGCGTGCCGGTCATGTCATCTGCCTTGGCAGGGACGGACGCGAGGGCGCGCTGTCCGCAATCGGAGCCGTATCCCCGCCAGGCGGCGATATTTCCGAGCCGGTTTCCCAGGCGACGCTGCGTATCGTCAAGGTATTCTGGGGACTCGATTCAGCGCTGGCATACAAGCGCCATTTCCCGGCGATCAACTGGCTGACCAGCTATTCCCTGTATGTGGACAATCTGGGAAAATGGTTTGATGAGAATGTATCGGATGAGTGGATGAGCTGCCGCCAGGGTCTTATGAGCCTTCTGCAGGAAGAGGCAGAGCTGGAGGAGATCGTAAAGATGGTCGGCATGGATGCACTGTCCCCGATCGACCGCCTGAAAATGGAAGCGGCGCGCTCGATCCGTGAGGATTTCCTGCATCAGAACTCCTTCCATGAGATTGACACGTATACACCACTGCAGAAACAGTTCCGCATGATGAAGCTGGTGCTGGCGTTCTATGAGCAGTCGAAGAAAGCGCTGGAAAGCGGCGCTTCCATCCAGAATCTCATCAAGATGCCGGTGCGCGAGCAGATCGGACGTTTTAAATATACGAAGGCAGAAGACGTGGAGAAAGAGTATCAGGCGGTCCTCGATGAACTTGCGAAAGAGGTTGCCGATGCGGCTGGAAAGGGGGCATTCTAAATGCCGAAAGAATATAGAACCATACAGGAGGTTGCAGGTCCTCTGATGCTGGTGCAGGGCGTGGAAAATGTTACCTATGACGAGTTGGGTGAGATCGAGCTGGCGAGCGGCGAAAAGAGACGCTGCAAGGTGCTGGAGATCGACGGCGGCAATGCGCTGGTACAGCTTTTTGAGAGTTCCACGGGTATCAACCTTTCAAATAGTAAGGTGCGTTTTTTAGGCAGAACGATGGAACTTGGCGTATCGGAGGATATGCTGGGACGCGTCTTTGACGGTCTGGGCAATCCAATCGACGGCGGTCCGGAGATCCTGCCGGAGGAACGCCGCGATATCAATGGTCTGCCGATGAACCCGGCGGCGAGAAGCTATCCGCAGGAGTTTATCCAGACGGGTGTTTCCGCGATCGATGGTCTGAATACACTGGTCCGCGGTCAGAAACTGCCGATTTTCTCGGCGTCCGGTCTGCCGCATGCGAATCTGGCAGCCCAGATTGCGAGACAGGCGAAGGTGCGCGGCACGGACGAACCGTTTGCCGTTGTCTTTGCGGCGATGGGTATCACCTTTGAGGAAGCGCATTTCTTTACCGAGAGCTTTAAGGAGACGGGCGCGATCGACCGTACCGTCCTGTTTATCAACCTGGCAAACGATCCGGCGGTTGAGCGTATCGCGACCCCGCGTATGGCGCTGACGGCTGCCGAGTATCTGGCATTTGAGAAAAATATGCACGTTCTCGTTATCCTGACGGATATCACGAACTACGCGGATGCGCTGCGAGAGATTTCGGCTGCCCGCAAGGAAGTTCCGGGACGCCGTGGTTATCCGGGTTATATGTACACGGATCTTGCATCCCTGTATGAGAGAGCCGGACGCCAGAGAGGCAAGAATGGTTCGATCACGATGATTCCGATCTTAACCATGCCAGAGGATGACAAGACGCACCCGATCCCGGACTTAACCGGATATATTACCGAGGGACAGATTATCTTAAGCCGTGATCTGTACCGCAAGGGCATCACACCGCCGATTGACGTACTTCCGTCGCTGTCCCGTCTGAAAGATAAGGGAATCGGCGAGGGCAAGACGCGTGCCGACCATTCTAACACCTTAAACCAGCTCTTTGCGGCGTATGCGCGCGGCAAGGAAGCGAAGGAACTCATGGTGATCCTGGGCGAGGCGGCATTGTCCGATGTTGACTTAATCTATGCAAAATTTGCGGACGCCTTTGAAAAAGAATATGTTTCCCAGGGCTACAATACGGACCGCGATATCGAGGAGACGCTGCGGATTGGCTGGAAACTGCTTTCCATCCTGCCGAGAAGCGAGCTGAAACGTATCGATGAGAAGTATCTGGATCTGTATTATGGGAAAGAGTAAAAATGCCTGTGCATGGCGGATGCGCTTGAAAACGAAGGTGGCGTGTCATAACGCGGCTGCGGGAGCTGGCGGATCTGTCGTGACAAAGTGATTGCAGGAGAGAGGTGGTACGCATGGCATCGACACAGGTCAACCCGACCCGAATGGAGCTTACGAGGCTGAAAAAGAAGCTGGCGACAGCCACGCGGGGACATAAACTGCTGAAGGATAAGCGGGATGAGCTGATGCGCCAGTTCCTGGATCTGGTCCGGGAAAATATGGCGCTGCGCCAGAAAGTGGAGGCGGGCATCCGGAGTGCAAATGTGAATTTCGTCATCGCTAAAGCCGGGATGTCCGAGCAGGCGTTAAATACCGCGCTTGCCGCGCCGAAACAGGCGGTTTATCTGGAAGCAGACAAGAAAAACGTAATGAGCGTCGATATTCCGGTGTTCCATTATAAGACCCGGACGGCGGATGAGAACGATATTTACTCGTATGGATTTGCGTTTACTTCGAGCGATCTGGACGGGGCAGTCAAGTCGCTGGCGGACATTCTGCCGGATATGCTGCGGCTGTCCGAGACAGAGAAAGCCTGCCAGCTCATGGCAGCCGAGATCGAGAAAACGCGCCGGAGAGTCAATGCGCTGGAACACGTAATTATTCCGGAGGCGCGCAAAAATATCAAATATATCACGATGAAGCTGGATGAAAATGAGAGAAGCACGCAGATCCGCCTGATGAAGGTGAAGGATATGATGCTGGAGGAGAAGCATCATTATAAGGAGAAGCGGGAGCTTTGTTCGTGATGATGAAAATGCCTCTTCTGGCGGCTTTAGGGCTGTCAGGGGAGGTTTTTTGCACATAGTTGTGAAAATGACGGGACGAGCCCACGAGGTTCGAACCGCCCTTTCGATATACCTTTGTTCGCTTGCTTTCACTATAGATGTTCGCCCATGACGGACTGCGTCCGCCCTGTTCGGACACCTGTGTTCAAGATGCGTACAAAGATATATGAAAGGCGGTTCGGACCTCGCGGGCTCGTCCCTGTGTATTGGAAAAATAAAAGAGACAGAAAAAAGTAAAGTATTTATTGGAAATATTTGGTAGAATAGGAGGAAATGAGGGGAGGAATTTTGCATGGCAAAGCAGGTACAGAGGGTGATCGGCTGGGTGGCAGCATTTCTTTTGGCGGTGGGGATGTTGTTCCTGCCGGTTTCGAAGGCGTATGCGGGTCCGGTATCGGGCGGCAGTCCTGGAAGTGGAGAGATGAGAGGTGTCTGGGTTTCGTATCTGGACTGGAATGGATGGGCGAAGGATGAGGCTGGATATAAGAAAGCGATGGATCAGACACTGGACCTCTGTGTACAGAAGGGGTTAAATGCGGTTTTCCTACAGGTTCGCCCGGATGGAGATGCGATGTATCCGTCACAGTATTTCCCGTGGTCGAAATTTGCCTCTGGAAAACAGGGAAAGAATCCGGGGTATGATCCGCTGGCATATGCGGTGCAGGCGGCGCATCAGCGGGGCTTGCAGCTTCATGCGTGGATCAATCCGTACCGTATCACGGGGTATCTGAACCGTTATTCGGATCTGTGTGCGTCAAATCCGGCGATCGCGTGGGCGAAGGACGGGGACAGTTCGAATGACCGGTGGGTATTGTGCCAGAATGGTGAGTATTATTACAATCCGGCGATTCCGCAGGTGCGCCAGCTGATTATTGACGGTGTGAAAGAGATCGTGACGAATTATGAGGTGGACGGCATCCATTTTGATGATTATTTCTATCCGAA
Organism: Clostridium sp. AF02-29; assembly: GCF_934835585.1. Taxonomy (NCBI): domain Bacteria; kingdom Bacillati; phylum Bacillota; class Clostridia; order Eubacteriales; family Clostridiaceae; genus Clostridium; species Clostridium sp. AF02-29. The sequence continues at coordinate 19,142 of NZ_CAKVZK010000002.1, forward strand.
TCTCGATGACAGCAAGGCGGAAACATGGTTTGATTATCCGGAGTACCAGGCGGGCGGCACATCGCTGAGTGTGGCGGCGTGGAGACGGAATAATGTCAATGAGCTGGTAAGGGGCGTTTACAGTGCGGTCAAGTCGATCCGTCCGCAGGCATTGTTCGGTATCAGCCCGGAGGGATATTTACAGAACCTCCGAAAAGATACCCGCCAGTTTACAGATGTGGATGCGTGGATGACCCAGAGCGGCTATGTGGATTACCTGATGCCGCAGATTTACTGGGGATTTGAGGCGAAGCAGAACGGCCAGGCAGCGGGCTATGCGTTTGCAAACTGCCTGAATGAGTGGGTGACGCTGAAAAAGAAGGGCAATGTGAAGCTGTATGTCGGTCTGGCGCTCTATAAGACCGGAACAGATGCAGTGGACGGCAACGAGGTGCCGGAGTGGCAGCGGTATCATGATATCATGAAGCGCGAGGTGCAGGCCGGACGGGCAACCGGACAGGTGAGCGGTTACTGCTTCTATGATTTATCGTCCCTGACGCGTGCGGCGGCAGCGGAGGAAGTGGCGAATGTGACGGCGCTGTTCCATTAAGTGCTCCATGATAGTTACTGTTCACGCATACGTGCCCAGTAACGGAATTTGCCGTGGCTTCGCATTTAATTGTGGAAATGGAAACCCCTGTGGATGATTGCAACCACAGGGGTTCTGTGCTATACTGGACATACGATTGCAGTAAAAATGTTGTTGTTTACATAATGTTCAGATGGCAGCAAATATACGGACGAGGAGAGGGCAGATGAAAAAAACAGCACTTGTCATTATGGCAGCCGGAATCGGAAGCCGTTTTGGCGGAGGGATCAAACAGCTGGAGCCGGTGGGTCCGAATGGGGAGATCATTATGGATTACTCCATCCATGACGCGCTGGAAGCTGGATTTGACCGGATTATCTTTGTGATCCGTCATGATTTGGAAGAGGACTTCAAAGAAGTGATCGGGAACCGGATTGAGAAGATTGCGCCGGTGACATACGCATTCCAGGAGCTTTCGGATGTACCGGAGGGATTCAGTGTCCCGGCAGACCGGAAAAAACCGTGGGGAACTGGACAGGCGATTTTGAGCATACGCGGACTGGTCGAAGAGCCATTCCTGGTGATCAATGCGGATGATTATTATGGAAAAGAAGTGTTTCGAAAGATTCATACATACATGGTGGAACAGATGGACGTGAACGCACCGGTGTATGATATCTGCATGGGCGGCTTTATTCTGGCAAATACGCTCAGCGAGAACGGCGGCGTGACACGCGGCGTCTGTGAGGTGGGCGAGGGAGAGATTTTAAAACGCGTAACCGAAACCTACAATATCCAGAAGACAGCGGACGGCATGACGGCGACGGACAAAGAGGGGAATCCGGTTTCGGTACAGGAGAACCAGCATGTATCGATGAATATGTGGGGACTCACACCGGGCTTTGTGGAGGAGCTGGAAAAAGGATTTCCAGAGTTTCTTGCGGGTCTGAAAGAGGGCGACGTGAAGTCGGAGTACCTGCTTCCGACGATCATCGATCAGATGATCCACGACGGGCGCGCAAGGGTGAAACTTCTGGAGACGCACGACTGCTGGTTTGGTGTGACCTACCGTGAGGATAAGGAGAGCGTGACGGAGTCGATCCGGGCGCTGATCCGTGAGGGCGTGTACCCGGAAAAACTGTTTTGATAATTTGAGGAACAGTTTAAAGAAACAGAATTATTTAAAAAGATAAAACATCATGAGAACGATACTGCGAAATGGAACAGCTGATTCGGCTGTGCAGAGGATAACGTGAAAAACGGTACGTGAGAATAACATGATACGCATAAATCCTGCATAGGATACCATGTAAGCCTTGAATTAAGGGGGAATGGCAGTCCGATGCAGGATTTTGCATATTTTAAGAGTCTTTATCCGGCTGCATGTAAGCAGATGCAGCTTTGCGTGGAAGCGGTCTGTGATGAGCTGGAGTATGAGGGGAGTCCCATCTATGATGAATATCCGGATCGGATCTTTCTGGAAAAACTGACAAAACGGGCACTGGAAAAATGGCAGAAAGTTTATCCGGCTGGAACGGAAAGGACGGATACACTGACGACCTATATGAAGGCGGCGGACGTGGGCACCGTATCCACAGAAGAAGGAACGGCGATGGTGGAAAATTCCCTGAAAATAGATTCTCCTGGTGGAGAAAGAGAAGAGAATCTGGCGGGAACCAGCATACAGCCGCATCTTCCTGGAAATGATGTATGGTATGGACCACTTCGGGGCGAACAGAAGGGCGGAAACGCTGGATATATGGTGTGGGAGGCGGATGAGCCGAATCTGACCGCGCAGGAGCGCCGTCCATGGAGTCCGCCGCCGGGACCGCGTCCGGGAGGACCGGGAAATCCATGGGGACCGCCGCCCCCGCCGCCGGGACCGCGCCCGGGAGGACCGGGAAATCCGTGGGGCCCGCCGCCCCCGCCGCCGGGACCGCGTCCGGGGAGACCGGGGAATCCGTGGGGAGCGCCGCTTCAGGATTTTCTTCAGGTTTTATTAATGAATGAGCTGCAGGAGCGAAGACGGTGTCGGAAGTGCTGAAATGGCAATTTTCAGGTGTAAATTTTCTGAATTAAAATGCGGTAACACCCAGTTGTGACAACGAATTTTACCGATTTGGAAATACTGTTCACGGGTAGGCACTTTTGGAACCGAAAGTGCCGTAAGAAAACGTGGTGGCAGCAGGAATTTGCCGTATTTAAATGCGAAGCCACGGCAAATTCCGTTACTGGGCACGTATGCGTGAACAGTAACACAATCGGAGTTCTTACAAATCATAGAAATTCTGGAATTTGGAGCCTGCTTGTGTTATACTGAAACAAAGGCTGCCGCCGGGACAGATGGGTGCCTGCGGCAGTTTTTGGCGTGCATGACAAAACGGAAACAGTTCGGCGGGTAGATTTTCCTGTACCTGTGAAGATACGGAACTGGTATGGTGGAGCGATAAAAGGAATTGATTTGATATATGAAGAAAAACCTGAAAAAGATACTGATTTTACTGATCTTATTTGTGCTGGCAGCAGTCGGTTATTTTACCTGGTCCTGGATGCAGCTGCGGGAGGATGGGGCAGTCTATACCTCGATTGAGGACGCGAACCTTCCAGTCGCTTATGTGAATATTCTGGGGCGGCGGATGAACGAGCTGGACGGTTTCGTGGAGGACAGCCAGAAAGCGGCTGGACGCGGGGATCTGACGCTGCTTCCGGCAGACCGGAAACTGTCGGTGACGATCGACAAGCTGGACTCCCAGATTACGGGGATGCAGTATGAGATCCGCAGTCTGGACGGCGAACGTCTGGTAGAACGGACAACGCTTGACCACTGGGAACAGTCAGGGGAAGAGGTTTCTGCGGAGCTTCCGATCCAGAACCTTCTGACGGAGGAAAGCGAATACCGCTTAACGATTGCGATCGCGACGGAAAAGCACCCGGCGATCTATTTTTACACGCGCGTGATGTGGCAGCAGGAGAGCCGTGTGCAGGAGATGGTCGATCTGGCGGTGTCCTTTTCTGAAAAGACGTTTGATTATGATTCAGCGAGGGAGCTGACGACCTATCTGGAGACGGATCCGAATGCGGACAACAGTTCGTTGGGACATGTGACGTTAAAAAGTGATTTCAGCCAGCTGACCTGGAAAGGGCTTTCGATGGAGCGGGTCAGCGAACCGGAAATTCATCTGCGGGAGCTGCAGGGCATCATTGGGACGATCGATTTAAAGTATGCTGTAAGTGAGATGAAGGATGGCAAGGCGGCTGCTTATTACGATGTGATCGAGAGCTTCACGATGAAGCTGGGCGCACAGCGCATCTACATGATGAATTATGACCGCCGCGCGGACCAGATTTTTACGGGGGAGAGCAGCGCCTATTCTGGCGACCGGATTCAGCTGGGGGTTTCGGATGCGGAGGATCTGCAGTCAATGCAGGATGAAGCGGGGAAATACCGTGCCTTTGTGGCAAACCGGGCGCTCTGGATTTATGATACAGGAAAAAAAGAGAGCACAAAGGTATTTGCGTTCCGCAAGAGCGAGAATGATACGAGGGTCAATTATGATACCTACGGAATCAAGATTCTGGATGTGAGCGAGGCAGGCCAGATTGATTTTGCCGTGTACGGCTATATGAGCCGCGGTAACCACGAGGGAACGACGGGAATCGCGCTGTACCGCTATGAGAGTGCGGGAAATGCCCTGACAGAGCGGCTGTATCTGCCGGCATCGACCGATTACGGCAACCTGCGCCAGGATATCAACCAGCTGTGCTACTTAAGCGGCGGGCAGACGTTGTATGTGCTGATGAACCATGCGGTTTACAGTGTCGATCTGACGGGAAAAGAGTACATGGTGGTGGCAGATGGCCTGACGGAGGAAAATTTTGCAGTCAGCACGGATGCCTCCCGGATTGCGTGGCAGGATGGGGCGGATATTTACCGTTCGACCAAGCTGCATGTCATGAATCTGGAGACGGGCAAGAAGGATGAGATTTCCTTCCCGGATCAGACCGTGATCCGGCTGATCGGATTTGTCGGAACCGACTTAGTCTACGGGCTTGCCCATCCGAACGAGCAGCTTACGATGGACGGACGCGTGACGGGGCTTCCGCTGTATGCGGTCGAGATCGTTGGCAGCAATATGGAGATGGAGACCCGCTATGAGAAGCCGGGCGTCAGCCTGGTGGATGTGCGGATTCAGGACAGCCGGGTTCATCTGTCACGGATGCGCCAGATAGGAAGCGGCTATCAGCCGATGGACGAGGACACGCTGGTCTGTAATGAGGAAGTGTCGAAAGATCCACTGGATGGAATCGCTACGTTAAATGACAGTGCAAAGGGGCGTCTCTACTGCGTCAAGCTGGATGCAGGCAAGACGGCACGGAGCACGAAGGTGCATGTTCCGAAGCAGGTGGCAGCAGAAGAAAATGATGTGATTGTGCTTCAGAACAATGGCGCGGCTGCACAGCGGATTTACAGTGCCTACAGCGAGGGACGCCTGAAAGGCTCGTATGCGGAATTTTCCAGCGCGGTGCAGGCAGCTTACGATGGCATGGGACTCGTAACGGATGAAAATGACCGGGTTGTCTGGGTGAGAGCAAACCGGAGCGACGCGAAGACGATCCGAGACGTCCAGAATATGGCGGGAACCGTCAGCCGCTATCTGTCGGATATGGCGGACGGAAAGACGACCTCCTCGGATGGCACAGAGTTAATCGACGCACGCGGGCTGACGCTGAACCAGATTCTCTACTTTGTCTACGCGGGCATGCCGGTGGTGGCATATCTGGGAGACGGAAGCTATGGTCTGATCTGTGGATACGACGCGTACAACATCTCCTGTCTCTGGTATCCGGGCACGGAATTTGCCTACACGGATAAGATGGGACTCAACGATGCAGCGGCATTTTTCGAGGGAAACGGAGGCAATGATTTCATTTGTTTCCTTTCCAATTAAGGGAAAAACGGAAATTACTGTTCACGGGTAGGCACTTTTGGAACCGAAAGTGCCGTAAGAAAACGTGGTGGCAGCAGGAATTTGCCGTATTAAAATGCGAAGCCACGGCAAATTCCATTATTGGGCACATATGCGTGAACCATAATAAACGGAAAGCCAGTGCTTTACAAATTGAGATGTTATGATATAATCATGTAGATAACATGATATAAATTTAAGAAAATATTAAAGATTTGAGGCGCCGTCTGGCGCGTGTAAGTATCGTAAGATAATAGATTTTGAGGTGCAGAATGGAACAATTTATTATGAAGGGCGGAAATCCGCTGGTAGGCGAAGTGACTATCAGCGGAGCGAAGAATGCGGCGCTGGGAATCTTGGCGGCATCGATTCTGACTGACGAGGATGTTTTAATAGAAAATCTGCCGGACGTGCGTGATATCAACGTGTTTCTGGAGGCTGTTTCGGAGATTGGCGCGATGGTAGACCGGATTGACCGGCACACTGTCCGCATCAATGCGAAGGGGATTCATGCGATCCATGTGGATGACGAGTACATCCGCCGGATCCGAGCTTCCTACTATTTTATTGGCGCCCTGCTTGGCAAGTATAAAAGCGCACAGGTTCCGCTTCCGGGCGGATGCAACATCGGCAGCCGTCCGATCGACCAGCATTTAAAGGGCTTCCGTGCCCTCGGTGCGAAGGTACAGGTGGAAAATGGCGCGGTGCTCGCACATGCGATTGATTTAGTTGGTACCCATATTTATCTGGATATGGTGTCGGTCGGCGCGACGATCAATATCATGATGGCAGCGACGCTGGCAGAGGGCGAGACGATCATCGAGAATCCGGCGAAAGAACCGCATGTCGTCGATGTGGCGAACTTCTTAAACAGCATGGGAGCCAATGTCAAGGGTGCCGGAACCGACGTGATCCGCATCCGCGGCGTCCACAAGCTGCATGGAACCGAATATTCGATCATCCCGGACCAGATCGAGGCAGGTACATTTATGTGTGCGGCAGCGATCACCCGCGGCGACGTGATGGTACAGAATGTCATTCCGAAGCATCTGGAAGCAATTTCTGCGAAGCTTATCGAGATGGGCTGTGAGGTGACGGAGTTTGATGAGGCGGTTCGTGTTGTGGGACGCCCGAGCCATGTGCATACCGATATCAAGACACTTCCGTATCCGGGATTTCCGACTGATATGCAGCCGCAGATCACCGTGACACTGGCACTGGCAGAGGGAACCAGTGTGGTGACCGAGAGTATTTTTGAAAACCGTTTTAAATATGTGGACGAACTTGCCCGCATGGGTGGACGTATCAAGGTTGAGGGCAATACCGCGATTATTACCGGCGTGAAGAAGCTGACCGGAGCACAGGTGGAGGCACCAGATCTGCGCGCAGGCGCTGCCCTGGTCATTGCGGGGCTGGCAGCGGAAGGATATACGACTGTCGATGAGATCGGTTATATCCAGAGAGGCTATGAGCATTTTGAGAAGAAGCTGCAGGGACTTGGCGCGGTGATCGAGAAAGTCGATTCCGAGAAAGAGGCGCAGAAGTTCAGACTCAAAGTGGGCTGATAAAAAAGAATGCGGTGTCACATATTGCTTGACAGACACCGCGGAGTATGTTATCGTACTGTTGAAACTTTTAACAATTAAAAAGTTCGTATATATCCCTTATTCAGAGTGATGGAGATACAAAGGATCTATGAAGTCACGGCAACCCCGTTACATGGGACTGAAAATTGGTCTCAGCAGGGAACGGAAGGTGCCAGCCTGAGCGAGGAACCGGGAGATCGGTTTATCGAGCAATAAGAGGAGTTGATCGAGATAATCAAGTCCGTGTTGCTGCGGACTTTTTTTATGTCTTACGACAAACTTATCAAAGGAGGAAATATGGAGAGATTACTTTTTACATCTGAATCAGTAACCGAAGGACATCCGGATAAAATGTGTGATCAGATTTCCGATGCGATTCTGGACGCGCTCTTAGAGCAGGATCCGATGAGCCGTGTGGCTTGTGAGACGGCGACGACAACCGGTCTGGTTATGGTTATGGGCGAGATCACAACGAAAGGCTATGTGGACATCCAGAAGGTAGTCCGCAATACCGTTCGTGAGATCGGTTATGACCGTGCGAAATACGGTTTTGACTGTGATACCTGCGGCGTGATCGTGGCACTGGATGAGCAGTCCCCGGATATCGCGATGGGAGTTGATAAAGCGCTGGAGGCAAAAGAGAACAAGATGACCGACGAGGAGCTGGAGGCAATCGGTGCCGGCGATCAGGGTATGATGTTTGGTTATGCGACCAACGAAACGGATGAATATATGCCATATCCGATTTATCTGGCACACAAACTGGCACGCCAGCTGACCAAGGTCCGCAAAGACGGAACCCTGCGCTACCTGCGCCCGGACGGCAAGACACAGGTAACCGTAGAGTACGATGAGAACGGCAAACCATCCCGTCTGGATGCAGTGGTTCTTTCCACCCAGCATGACGAGGAAGTAACCCAGGAGCAGATCCATAAGGATATTAAAAAATATGTATTTGACGAGATTCTGCCGGCAGAGATGGTTGATGAGAATACAAAATTCTTTATCAATCCGACCGGACGTTTCGTTATCGGCGGTCCGCACGGAGACAGCGGCCTGACCGGACGTAAGATCATTGTGGACACCTACGGCGGCATGGCGCGTCACGGCGGCGGCGCATTCTCCGGAAAAGACTGCACAAAAGTGGATCGTTCTGCTGCATACGCAGCCCGCTATGTTGCGAAAAACATCGTAGCAGCCGGACTGGCAGACAGATGTGAGATTCAGCTTTCCTATGCGATCGGTGTTGCACAGCCGACCTCCATCATGGTAGATACATTCGGAACCAGCAAGTTGCGTGAGGATCAGCTGGTTGAGATGATCCGCAAGCACTTTGACCTGCGTCCGGCTGGCATCATCAAGATGCTTGACCTGCGCCGCCCGATCTACAAACAGACGGCTGCATACGGACATTTCGGCCGCGACGATCTGGATCTTCCGTGGGAGAAGCTGGATAAGGTGGATGAATTAAAGGCGTATCTGTAAGAGTTGGAAACACTGCAGGGATATCTGCCCGTAAAAAATCATAAGATCAGAACGAGGGGGCTGCCGCTTTTGCGGCAGTCTCTTTTATTACACAAAAAGGCACATGCTTTTTTATTTATAATACTTTTAGAGACGTAATCTGCAAAATATGATACACTATTTGTGGAAGATATCAGGAGCAAAAGCGCAGAAGTCCGACGCAGTTTTGCGGGAGAATTTTTGTAGGGGCAATCTGGTATCAGACCGGGCAATGACTGGAGGAAATAGGATGAAGATACGCACACGTCTGGCGATTGCTTTTGTGACGATTACGGTCGTTCCGATTGTGCTCATATTTGTGGCGGCGTTCGGACTCGTAAACTATCAGGAGCATCTGTTTCAGAAAACATACGGGCTGTCGGAGCAGATCGATCTGCTCTCCGGCAATCAGACACAGGTGTTTAACCGGCTGACGCAGGGAATACAGGAGGAGATCCGCGAGGCGGTCGGGGAAAATACAGATTTATTTGAAGAACCGGCTTATTTGAGCAAGGTCAATGAAGAACTGCGCGATAAATATTCGTATCTGGTCATCCGCAAGGGCAAGGACATCACATTCTGCGGAAGCGAGGATGGACGAGAGCTCTGCGAACGGCTGGCGCCGTACGGTGATCAGGGAAGTATGGCAGGCAGTATTTACATGGATGGCGAGGAACAGCATCTGGTCAAACAGATCGATTTCCGGTTTTCAGATGATTCACAGGGCAGTGTGTTCATCGTGACGAACGTCGGGAATTATGTGCCGGAGATCAAGGCGCTGCTCGGAGAGATGCTGCTTCTCGGCGTGCTGATCATCAGTTTTATGGGCGGTCTGCTGATCATGTGGATCTACCGTTCTCTGCTGCGTCCGCTGCACAAGCTGCAGGAGGCGACCAAGCAGATCCGGGATGGAAATCTGGACTTTACGCTCGATGTGGATGATGAAGATGAGATCGGAATGCTCTGCCAGGATTTCGAGGAGATGCGTCTGCGTCTCAAGGAATCGCAGGAAGAAAAACTCCAGTACGACAAGGAGAGCAAAGAGCTGATCAGCAATATTTCCCATGATCTGAAGACTCCGATCACGGCGATCAAGGGGTATGTGGAAGGTATTCAGGATGGCGTGGCTTCTTCACCTGAGAAATTGAATAAATATATTCGGACGATTTATAATAAAGCAAACGATATGGATCGATTGATTGACGAGTTGACATTCTATTCGAAGATTGATACGAACAAGATTCCGTACAACTTTTCAAAGATCAATGTGGCGGAATATTTTGGTGATTGTGTTGAGGAAGTTGGTCTGGATATGGAGACGCGTGGCATCGAGCTGGGATATTTCAACTATGTGGACGAGGATGTGGTCGTGATCGCGGACGCGGAGCAGATGAAGCGAGTGATCAACAACATTATCGGAAATTCGCTCAAATATCTGGACAAGAAAAAGGGTATTTTAAATATCCGCATCAAGGATGACGGCGATTTTATCCAGGTCATCATCGAGGACAACGGAAAGGGAATCGCGGCGAAAGATCTGCCGTATATTTTCGACCGTTTCTACCGGACGGATTCGTCGAGAAATTCGTCCAAGGGCGGCAGCGGCATCGGGCTTTCGATCGTAAAGAAGATTATCGAAGATCACGGCGGACGCATCTGGGCGACCAGCAAGGAAGGCATCGGAACGGAGATCCATTTCGTTTTGCGCAAGTATGTCGGGGCATAGTGATTTGAAGTTTGGTCGTTTAAATAAAAACAGCAGGAGGAATTCACAGATGAGCAGAATATTAATCGTAGAAGACGAGGAGAGTATTGCAGAGCTGGAAAAAGATTATCTGGAGCTTTCTGGTTTTGAGGTTGAGATAGAAAATAATGGAGAAACGGGACTGAAACGTGGCATGGAGGAAGATTTTGACCTTCTGATTCTTGATCTGATGCTGCCGGGGGTCGATGGCTTCGAGATCTGCAAGAAGATCCGGGAAGTAAAAAACACACCGATCATCATGGTATCTGCGAAAAAGGACGATATTGACAAGATCCGCGGTCTGGGACTGGGCGCGGACGATTATATCACGAAACCATTCAGTCCGAGCGAGATGGTGGCGCGTGTCAAGGCGCATCTGGCGCGTTATGAGCGCCTGATCGGCAGCGGTATGCCGGAAAACGAGATCATCGAGATCCGGGGACTCAAGATTGATAAGACTGCCCGTCGCGTTTACATCAACGGCGAGGAGAAGAACTTCACGACGAAGGAATTTGACCTGCTGACTTTTTTAGCACAGAACCCGAACCATGTATTTACCAAGGAAGAACTCTTCCGCGAGATCTGGGATATGGAGTCGTTGGGAGATATCGCGACGGTTACCGTGCATATTAAGAAGATCCGTGAGAAGATCGAGTTCAACACGGCAAAACCGCAGTATATTGAGACGATATGGGGCGTTGGATACCGGTTTAAAGTCTGATGACTGGGTAAGCCACATAAAAACGACCCTTGGGAAACGCAAACAGGAGCGCTTTCCAAGGGCCGTTTTATATTTCATAAGAAATTGCGTCCTATGAAATATAAAAGTTATTGTTCACGGGTAGGCACTTTTGGAACCGAAAGTGCCGTAAGAAAACGTGGTGGCAGCAGGAATTTGCCGTATTTAAATGCGAAGCCACGGCAAATTCCGTTACTGGGCACGTATGCGTGAACAGTAACATATAAAACGCTCCGCGAGGATGCGCACTCGCGCGAAGCAGAAACATGTCGCAAGCGACCGCGCGAGACGCCCGAATGTGCCAAGGCACATTCTTTTTCATCCCAACAGGATTTGGTTTGCCCGCTTCAGATCGTTCTCGTCCGGGATACGGATGTCGGACAGGGAATAGGGAATGCCAAGCGTTTCCCATTTATAGATGCCGAGTGTGTGGTAGGGGAGAATTTCTACCTTTTCCACATTTGAAAGTGTGTCCAGAAATGCACGGATTCCATGCAGGTTGGCCGGATCATCGGTAATGCCGGGGACTAAAACATGCCGGACCCACATGGGCTTAAGAATCTGGTCTAAAAACCGGGCAAAGGAAAGAATGGATTCGTTGGAGTGCCCAGTCAGAAGACGATGTTTTTCCGGATCGATGTGTTTCAGATCCAGAATAACAAGATCGGTGTGCTCTAAAAGCGTGGTCAGGCGGGAAAAGAAAGGTTCGGCGGTGGTAAATGGCTGTCCCGCGGTGTCCAGTGTGGTGTGAATGTGCTGTTCTTTGGCAAGCTGGAAAAATTCACATAAAAAGTCAGCTTGAAGGAGCGGTTCTCCGCCGCTGACGGTGATGCCGCCGCCCCCGCGCCAGTAACTCCGGTAGCGGAGTGCCTGGCGAAGAAGTGCTTCCGGGGTGATTTCCTGCGAACCGGTGTGTTTAGATGGACAAGAAACACCTTTGGAAAGAGCGGATGCGCCGGAAGTGCGGGTGGAGGCGTCCGGGAGGGGAAGTCCCTTTGGCAGTACCCATGTATCCGGATTGTGACAGTAGCGGCAGCGCATGAGACAGCCCTGCATGAATACCACGAAGCGGACACCGGGACCGTCTACGGAGCCGAAGGTATCGATGGAATGAATATAACCGGTATGCATCGTTACAGCACCTCGTGGCAGGTACGGGCGATCACGTCGAGCTGCTGTTCTCTGGTCAGATTGATAAATTTAACGGCATATCCGGAAACACGGATGGTGAAGTTGGCATATTCCGGTTTCTCCGGGTGTTCCATCGCGTCTTTCAGTTTTTCGATTCCAAAGACATTTACATTTAAATGATGCGCGCCCTGATCAAAATATCCGTCCAGGACGTGAACCAGGTTGTTTTTCCGTTCTGTCTCGGAGTGACCGAGCGCCCCCGGTGCAATCGTTTCTGTGTTGGAGATGCCGTCGAGCGCATATTCATATGGAAGCTTTGCGACCGAGTTTAAAGAAGCGAGCAGACCGTTCTGCTCTGCGCCGTAGGAAGGAGTTGCGCCCGGGGCAAACGGGGTGAATGCCGGCCGTCCGTCCGGAAGTGCGCCGGTTGCCCTGCCATATACAACATTGGAGGTGATCGTGAGGATCGAGGTGGTTGCCTCGGAATTCCGGTAGGTGTGGTATTTTTTTACTTTATGTAAAAAGGTTTTTAACAGCCATACGGCAATCTCATCGGCGCGGTCGTCATCATTTCCGTAGCGTGGGAAATCGCCTTCTGTCTCAAACTTGCGGGCGATGCCGTATTCATCACGGATGACCTTCACTTTTGCATACCGGATCGCGGAGAGAGAATCGACCACGTGGGAGAAACCGGCGATTCCGGTGGCAAAGGTACGCCGGACATCCGTGTCGATCAACGCCATCTCAGCGGACTCATAGTAATATTTATCGTGCATATAGTGAATCAAATTGAGGATATTCACATAAATGCCCGCCAGCCAGTCCAGCATCTGATCGTATTTATGCATGACTTCCTGATAATCGAGGTATTCGGATGTGATCGGCGCATACGCCGGACCAACCTGCATCGGACGTCCGTCTTTGGTAGTGTATTTCTCGTCTCTGCCTCCGTTGATGGCATAGAGAAGGCATTTGGCAAGATTGGCACGGGCGCCGAACAGCTGTATTTCCTTGCCTGTCTGGGTGGCGGAGACGCAGCAGCAGATGCTGTAGTCGTCCCCCCAGATCGGACGCATGACATCGTCGTTTTCATACTGGATCGAGGATGTGTTGATGGAGATTTTGGCAGCATATTTCTTAAATGCCTCTGGCAGGCGGGAAGAGTAAAGAACGGTCAGGTTTGGTTCCGGGGACGGTCCCATATTTTCCAGCGTATGTAAAAAGCGGAAATCGTTTTTCGTTACCATCGGACGCCCGTCTTGTCCCAGACCGGCAACCTCCAGCGTCGCCCAGACCGGATCGCCGGAGAAAAGTTGGTTGTAGGATGGGATCCGGGCAAATTTTACCATGCGGAATTTCATTGTCATATGGTCGATTAATTCCTGCGCCTCGGCTTCGGTCAGTGTTTGTTCGGTTAAATCCCGGTTGATGTAGATATCAAGGAAGGTGGAAATGCGTCCGACACTCATGGCGGCACCGTTCTGGGTCTTAACGGCAGCGAGGTAACCGAAGTAGAGCCACTGGACGGCTTCTTTGGCATTGGAAGCCGGACGGGAGATATCAAAACCATAGATGGCAGCCATCTCCTGAATGCCCTTTAGAGCGCGGATCTGCTCGGCGATCTCTTCCCGCTGGCGGATGATGTCATCAAACATGGCGCCATTTCCACAGCGTTCCAGATCCTTTTTCTTTTCCTGAATTAGGAAATCGATTCCGTACAGGGCGATCCGGCGGTAGTCGCCTACGATCCGGCCGCGTCCATAGGTATCCGGAAGCCCGGTGACGATATGGCAGTGGCGGGCGGTTTTCATTTCCGGGGTATATGCATCGAAGACGGCCTGGTTGTGGGTTTTATGGTATTCGGTAAAGATTTTATGAAATTTTGGATTGACATGGTAGCCGTAGATTTCGGCGGCTTCCTCCGCCATCTTGATTCCGCCGAACGGCATAAAAGCCCGCTTGAGTGGTTTGTCGGTCTGAAGTCCGACGATGCGTTCCAGATCTTTAAGCTCCGGATCGATATATCCCGGACCATAGGCGGTCAGGCTGGATACGATTTCAGTTTCGCATTCGAGCACACCGCCCTTTTCGTGCTCTTCCTTCTGAAGCTTTTGAAGGCGTTCCCAGAGCAGATGAGTGGCACTGGTCGGGGCAGCGAGAAAGCTTTCATCGCCATCATATTGCGTATAGTTGTTCTGGATGAAATCGCGGACGTTCACTTCGCCGGTCCATTTGGAGCCCAGAAAACCTCTCCAGGCCGTTTGAAAGATAGGTGTGTTTTGGAATGTTTGATACATAGCAGACATGTGTTTCCCTCCTGGTTGAAAAATTTCGATCCCAGCAGAGACAGTGAGAGTGAAAAAAAGTAAAAAAAATACCCACGGTCTGTGCTGTGACGCCCAGACGGTCGGCAATTTCCAGTCATACTTCATGTGGTTGATCCACTTATCCGTCAGTTGTATGACTGCTATGTTTAAGATATATCAGAACCGAAGAGGAATGTCAAGCTATATTTTGGGGAAGAGGTAACGGTTCAAATCCGTAGCTGTTCACAGTAACAAAAAGAGTGCCGGAAAGAGTGGACATTTGGCAAATGACTTGATAAAATGAGTGAAGTTTTAGGGTAGATAGGAATGAAAAAGGGATAAAAAGTTGCTGGGCACGATGCTTGAACAGTAATGATGAAACCTGAATTTGACAGAAATGACAGAAGAGAGGAAGGAAATGCTGGAAAAATTTTGTGTCGGGCTGGTGCGGATTTTGTTGGGAGGAATTCTTTTTTTCCTGACACTGCTCAGCGCGGTTGTGACCTGCCGGGTCTATGGAGGTTCTGAGATTGTACAGTATGGAAGGGACAGTCTGTTTCTGCACCTGTTTTTTGGTGCGGGAGTGATTGGACTGACGGTGTTTTACAGGCGGAGAAAGGAACGAAAGTGCCGGAAGAACCAGTGGCTTCTTTTAGCGGCTGCTGCTTATCTTTTTTGGATTCTCCTTGTCCCGTCCTGGGGCGGTTCTGACTCCCATCAGTGTATGGCGTCTGCGCAGGGACTTCTGCAGGGCGATTTCAGCGCCTGGGAGCCGGTGGCGTATTCATATGGGACAGCGGAAGGACCGCTTGGGTATGCGTACACTTATCCGTCTCAGAATGGGCTGATTCTCTATATGGCAGTGCTGGCATTTTTCTTTGGAGATGCGGCGTATGTAGTTTTCCAGATTTTAAATATCGGATTTTTTATTCTGGGAATCGTGAGCCTGCAGCGGATGACGGTCCGGGGAAACGAAAGGTGCAGCTTGCTTTTGTGGATGGCGTGCTGTCTGCCATTTTCTTTCTATATCCTCTTTGTGTACGGCACGATGCCAGGATTTGGACTTTCGTGTCTGGCGATGGAACGTCTGGTGCGGTATGTGGAAGAGGGGCGGGGAAGAGACTTCTGGATTGGCGCGGCAGCAGTAGCGGCGGCGGTGATCCTCAAGTCGAATTATGAGATTGTGCTGGTGGCGCTGTTTTTGTATCTGGCATCCTCGGGAGTCTTTCGAAGGAAAGCACGCCTGCTGGTGGCAGCGGTGCTTCTGATTACAGCGTATGTGATTGGAAACCGGGGGATTCAGACAGGAATTTCTTCCGTGACCGGACGCACGGTATCGGACGGTGCGCCGATGATTGCCTGGGTGCAGATGGGACTGGAGGAGAGCAAACGTGGACCGGGCTGGTACAATGGCTATCAGGTAAAACTCTTTCAGAAGGCAGATGGGGATGCGGATCTGGCGGCCGCATGGGCGCAGGCAGATTTGCGGAAAACGATTTCAGATATGGCAGAGGAACCGGCGAAAGCCGCAGATTTCTTTGTTCGGAAGATCGAGTCAATCTGGGCGGAACCGACCTTTCAGAGTCTCTGGATCCAGGAGGTGGGAAATACCTCCTGGGCGGAGGGAACCCCGCCATGGGAGCTTTTCAAGGAAGAAGGGGGTCTGAACCGGCTCTATGTTTTTGCGGCGAATCTGGTGCAGACGTTTGTGTATGCGATGGCATGTGTATGGGTGATTGTCGGGATGAGTGCCAAAGGAAGCCGAAGTAAGCATGTCCTGATGAAGCGAACATGGGAAAAGAGGATAGAAGCAGAAAAGGCAGAAAAAACTGTGAAAGCTGTGAAAAAACAGGGAATGGAAATGGTCTGGGAGAGGCAGGAACGTGGAGAACCGGACAGATGGGGGATGCTGCTTCCGGGAATCGTGTTTATTGGGGGATTCCTGTTCCATCTGGTCTGGGAGGCGAAGGGGCAGTATTCGGTGGTGTATTTTATGCTGCTGCTGCCGTATGCGTATCTGGGGATGGAAAGAGTGGCGGATGTGTTTTTAGACGTGACAGGTGCCGGGAAAGAATGATGCTTTGAGATAAAAAAGATACTGGGAACAGCCTGAAATAAGCCGTTTTCAGTATCTTTTTTATGGTTTAAAAGAGCTATGATTTCTAAAAATCCATTAAAAATTGCAATGATAAATCCGCTCCGCCGCCTGATAGAACACGGTTTCCCAGTATTTTTCCGGAATCAGCCGTTTCGTAATTTCAATGTAATCTTCATAGTTGGCGAGCGGCCAGTCGGTGCCGAACATGAGCTTATCATAGTCGCGGATGTAGGCAAGCCAGGTTTTCAGGGTGCTGATATACCCGCTCTGCTCTTCCAGAAACTCCGGAATGTCAAATTTGCCCTCTAAAAGCCCAGAGAGGTCGGCGGCGACATTTTCATTTTTCTCGACAACGGCGGCGGCATCCATCAGCCACGGGTTGCCGAAGTGGCACATGACGAACTGGACATCCGGATGGCGGACGGCGGCTTCATCGAGGGTCAGCGGATGGCTGTATTTGATGAATGCTTTGGAACCGGCGGTCTGTCCGGTGTGGATGGCAACCGGCTTTTTATACGCCTTGGCGAGGTCGTAGATCGGTTCGAAGCGCTCGTCGGTAACGTAGATGGAATCATATCCCGGATAGAGTTTGATGCCGACGCAGGTATTCCGTTTTAAGTTTTCTTCGACAAGATCGCATGTCTTCTGAATCTTTTCCGGCGTCAGTTTTCGTGCTTCGACGCCGACGCAATAGCGCAGAAAATCCGGGTATGTGTGATTATCCGGGTGAACGCCGCGGTTTCCCATGACGATGCCGCCGACGATATTATATTTCTGAAAGCATTCCCGCAGATGCTCTTCATTATTGATATGACCGGCTTCGATGGCAATCTCATCGAAATGCGGGTAACCGGGACAAAAGTGCAAATGTGAATCAATGATTTTCATAATGATAACAGGCGCCTGTATCAAAAACCTTTTGGAAAAAGAACGGCGCTGTCCTCCTTTCTGCTGTGATGTATGTCTGGAAGTTTTGAGAAAATCCGGTGCAACAAAACTTCGGGTGTATATAAATAAGAAATGCAGTGACAGTCCGGCAGGTTCATAGAGCATGCAGCAACTGTATGAAATCAACTGTTAGTGTAGTCCCAAATGGGGTGGATGTCAAATTTTTCTCCATCTGTTTGACATCCACACTATGATCTGGTATAGTGATAGCTATGCGTATTGCAAAGGGGCAAACTGCCTCTTTCTTTTTTTGTAAATATTCCGGAAGAATGAAAAAAAGATAACTAATATGATATATGAAATGTATCTCCGGAATGTGCAGACCGTTAATCAGACAATGAAAGGAATAGAATGGAAACAATCAGATTTGAAGATTTAGAGTTAGATGCAAAGATCATGCGCGCGATCACCGATATGGGATTCGAGGCGGCTTCTCCGATTCAGGGCCAGGCGATTCCGCTGGAACTGCAGGGACTGGATATCATCGGACAGGCACAGACCGGTACCGGTAAGACGGCTGCGTTTGGTATTCCGCTGTTACAGAAGATCGATCCGAAGAATAAGAAGCCGCAGGCGATCATTCTCTGCCCGACCCGTGAACTTGCCATCCAGGTATCTGAGGAGATCCGCCGCCTGGCAAAATACATGCACGGTGTCAAGGTTCTGCCGATCTACGGCGGACAGGAGATCGGACGTCAGATCCGTTCCCTCAAGGATGGTGTGCAGGTTATCATCGGTACGCCGGGGCGTGTGATGGATCACATGCGCCGCAAAACCGTCAAGATGGATCAGATCCACACGGTTGTTCTTGACGAGGCGGACGAGATGCTGAACATGGGCTTTTTAGAGGATATGGAAACCATCTTAAGCGCACTGCCGGAGGAGAGACAGACGCTGATGTTCTCAGCGACGATGCCGCAGGCGATTCAGCGGATCGCGGCGAACTTCCAGAAAGATCCGCAGATTGTGCGCGTGGTCAAGAAAGAGCTGACCGTTCCGAAGGTAACCCAGTATTATTATGAAGTAAAACCGAAGAACAAGCTGGAGGTTATGTGCCGTCTGCTGGATCTCTATGATCCGAAGCTTTCAGTGGTATTTTGCAACACGAAAAAGCAGGTCGATGAGCTGGTACAGGGCTTACAGGGACGCGGCTATTTTGCAGAAGGGCTTCACGGCGATTTGAAACAGGAGCAGCGTGACCGTGTCATGCGTGCATTCCGTACCGGACGGACGGACATTCTGGTGGCAACCGATGTGGCAGCCCGCGGTATCGACGTCGATGATGTTGAGGCGGTATTCAACTATGATGTACCGCAGGATGACGAGTATTATGTACATCGCATCGGACGTACCGGCCGTGCCGGACGCGAGGGCAAGGCGTTTAACCTCGTAGTTGGCAAAGAGGTTTACAAGCTGCGCGAGATCCAGCGCTATTGCAAGACCCGCATCATTCCGCAGGCGATTCCGTCTCTGGACGATGTGACCTCCATCAAGGCAGATAAGATTCTCGACCAGGTGGGCGAGGTGCTGCAGGACAGCGATCTGAGCAAGGTGATCGATATTGTAGAAAAACGTGTGCTGGAAGAGGACTACACGACGCTCGATCTGGCAGCAGCGCTGCTCAAAATGATGATGGGCGAAGAGGGCGAGGAGCTCTTAGAGGAGAACCGCCCGCTGCGTGAGCTGGAGGATCTCGAGGATGAGAGCCGCCGCAGCCGTGGTGGAAGAAACGGCAGAGGAAGCCGTGGCAGAAATGAGGACGTAGCGCGTCTCTTCATCAACATCGGAAAGAACCAGGGCATCCGTCCGGGCGATATCCTCGGTGCGATCGCCGGAGAATCCGGCATGCCGGGACGTATGGTCGGAAGTATCGATATGTTCGATAATTACACATTCGTCGAGGTGCCGAGAGAGCATGCGGACGTTGTACTGCAGGCGATGCGCGGTGCGAAGATCAAGGGCAAGAACGTGCATATGGAGAAGGCGAACCGGAAATAAATAGAATGAAAATAAATAGAAGAAAATAAAGATTGATTTTTGAATGGAAATAGCATATACTATAGAAAAGTAAAGAAATTTACTTGATAAGTGCTCTGCTACTTTGAGTGCAGGCCGTTAATTTAAGTGCTTCGCTGCTTTGAATGCGAGCCATTAATTTAAGTGCTTCGCTGCTTTGAATGCGATTCGTTAATTTTCAGGGAGATAATTTGGTTATCTCCCTGTTTTTCTATATGCGGAGGATAAACGTGGACTTTTACCGTATTGATGAGAAGTACTGTAAATTTTTACAGGAATATGAGAAAGAAAAAAGAGGACTGACAAAGGTTCCGAATATTCGATATACAGATCGAAATAAATTTGCATTTGGAGCAGTTATGCAAATTCATAATATAAATTATTATGTATCGGTTTCGTCTTTTGACAAAAAACAAGAGGCAAATATTTTGATTCGAGTACCAGGAGATAAAAAAGAAATTAAAGGTTCTCTTCGTTTTAATTATATGATTCCGGTTCCGGAAGAATGTATTGAAAAATTGATTATCCGGGAAGTTGAAGATGAAAAGTATCAGCAATTGTTGGATAAAGAGTATCAATTTTGTAAAAAGAATGCATTGCAGATTCAGAAGAAAGCAAAAAAAATTTATGAGATGGTAATATCGAACCGAAAACAAGTGCTTACGGACAATAGTTGTGCGTTCCTTGTTTTGGAGTCGGGATATAGAGAGTACGTTGATAGGTATCTAAAAGAATTATAAACAAGAAAATATCAAAATTTGCATTATGTAAAAAGGCATCTTTGAGGCGTTTTGTTTCTCTCAAAGATGTCTTTCCTTTTTGTTCTTGCAAATCGAACTCGAAAAAGAAAATATGTAACAAAAATGTAAGAAAAATTAAATTGAAAGAATATAATTGATATAATACAATGATTGTACCACAATAGAGGGCGCTGTGAAAGGCAGGAAGATTAAATCTGGTAGGACTTTTACCTCAAAAGGGGGTATGTATATGAAACGAATATATTATATCTTCTTCGTTTTAACCATGTGTTTTCTGTCTGCCTGTTCTGTTCGTGAAAAAAGCCGGATCGTGAGATTACGCAGGTGATGGAAAGATTCAGAGCATTGGGGAAATAGAAGATGGGATGCTGTGGAAGATGCAGTGAGAGGAAGCGGGAAATGAAAATCTGCGGAAAGGAGCTGTCATGAAAGCATATACGATATCGAATGGTTTTCGTCAGGGAAGAGAAGCGGCGTTTGGGGCGCTGTTGATGGAGTTGTGCATTGGCGGTGAAAGGATTGCCTCTTTTTTAGGAATACGAACCTGGTATGAATCCGTGGGAACATTTCGGATCATCCTTTGTATTTTGATTTTTGTATATTTTTATATTCTAAAAAAACCGAGGCTTTTGGATACGCCGGAATGGTACGAACTGGTGAAAAAAGATAAGGTAATTTACGTGATGTGGATGATCAATATGGTTGTGCTTGTCAGTGGGATAGGAACGTAACAAAAAGGTGTAAATTAAAACTGCGCCAATTCATTTTAATTTAGATTCCTAACGAAATCATAATTAAAATGAATTGGCGCAGTTTCTGTTATTTACAGCGCACTCTTACAGCTCCGCTGTAATAAAAATATCATAAATCGCTTTCACAGCCGCCTCGAAATCTGCGTTCTTCACGCCGATGATGATGTTGAGTTCACTGGAACCCTGGTCGATCATCTTGACGTTGATGCGGGCATGTGCCAGGGCGGAGAAGATGCGTCCGGCAGTGCCGCGGGTGGACTTCATGCCGCGTCCTACGACGGCGATGAGTGCTAAATCGGACTCAAGCTCGATGGAATCCGGCTGTACCGCGCGGTGGATGTTGGAGATAACGAACTGTTCATGCTGTTCGAATTCGGACTGGTGTACGAAGATGGTCATCGTATCGATTCCGGACGGCATATGCTCGAAGGAAATACCGCAGTCCTCGAAGACACCCAGAACTTTTCTCCCAAACCCAATTTCGGAGTTCATCATCGCTTTCTCGATGGTAACAGAGCAGAAACCAGTCTTTCCGGCGATACCGGTGATGGTGTATTTCGGCTTCCGGCAGGTATTCTCGACGATGAGTGTACCCGGATCCTCCGGCTTGTTGGTGTTGCGGATGTTGATCGGGATGCCCTCGCGGCGTACCGGGAAGATGGCATCCTCATGAAGGACGCTGGCACCCATGTAAGCCAGTTCACGCAGTTCTTTGTAGGTGATGGTCTCGATCGGAACCGGATTTTCCACGATGCGCGGGTCGGTTACCAGGAAACCGGATACATCGGTCCAGTTCTCGTAGAGGTCTGCGTGAATCGCGCGGGCTACGATGGAGCCAGTGATATCCGAACCACCGCGGGAGAAGGTGTGGATCGTGCCGTCCGGATTGGAGCCGTAGAAGCCCGGGATAACGGCGCGCTCAGTGTGCGCGAGGCGTTCGGACAGCTCTTCATTGGTTTTTTCGGACAGGAATGTACCATTCTCGTCAAAGAAGATTACCTCGGCTGCATCGATGAACTCATAGCCCAGGTAATGGGACATGATGATACCGTTTAAATACTCACCGCGGGAAGCTGCGTAATCGCTGCCTTTTTTTGCGATAAAGTTTTCCTCGATGGTCTTGAACTCATAATCGAGGTTTAAATTCAACTCCAGACCGTCGATGATCTGCTCATAGCGCTCTTTGATGGCGGAGAGAAGCTTGCCGTAGCTTGCGCCGGTGGAAGCTGCCTCGTAGCAGGCATAGAGCATATCGGTTACTTTGGTGTCATTTTTGTTGCGTTTGCCCGGAGCAGACGGTACAACGTAGCGTCTGGATTTATCAGCACGGATAATATCTCCGACTTTTTTGAACTGTTTTGCGCTGGCGAGGGAACTTCCGCCAAACTTTACTACTTTCTTCATGATGTTCTTTGTTCCTTCCTAAAGTAAATATTGGGTTAATTCAGTTTCTGGATCTTCGGAAAATACTGGAACAGTACCTTGGCAACCAGTTTGTCGCGCTTGACGTATTTGTGCATCCAGCGGCGGGCGTCGTTGGAATAGTTCCGGTTGTCGCCCAGCATGAAATAGCAGCCATCCGGCACTTCGTAGTGCTGCGGTTCCTCCGGTTCCATCGGTTCATGCAGATACGGCTCGTCGAGCGGTGTATCGGAATCATTTAAGTATACCTTGCCGTCCACGATGTCGATCGTGTCGCCCGGCATACCGATGATACGTTTGACATAGTACGTTTTGATGCCTTTCGCTTCATCATCCGGATAAATGAAAATGGCGATGTCACCCCGCTGCGGAGCTCCGAATTTGTAGCTTAACCGTGAGCCGATGACGCGGTCGCCAGCCATGATGGTCGTTTCCATCGAGCTGGTCGGGACTTCGCTGTTGGCGATGATGAAATGGTTGACGCAGAATGCGATAATAGCGGCGGCAACCAGGACCTGAATCCAGCTTATGACCTCGTCCTTGAGATTGAAGCCTTCCTTGCGGCTCTTGCCCTTCTTGGATTTTGCAGCATTTCCGGTACCTGAAGCGTTGTCGTTCTCTTCGGGCGTATCTTCCGAATCGTGTTCCGAAGAGTTCTGGCCCGGCTGGTTGATGCCGATTTTTCCGGCGCGGAGTTCATCGAGCATCTCATCCAGTTCCTGCTCGGAACGCCCGGAGAAATGGCTTCGGGACGAAATATGGTCTCTATCTTGATCTTCCATATATATCTCCTCTCTCTGCTGTTGCTGTCTGTGTGACGTTATCTTATGGCACTTTCAGTTCCAAAGGTGTCTGCTACGGCAGTAACGTTTGTGCAACGCATGAGCAGTAATAGGCTACTGTAATATGGTAACCTTCTGCCATAATAGTGTATATGAGATGCCTTGATTTATCAAGTTTTTTCACGAAATTTCGGGAAAATTCATAAATGTTTTGAAGTGTATGATTGTATTATTGGGCGCGGGATGCTAAAATGAAGCTAAAACCAAAAACCACAAAGGAACGCAAGGGGGCGTATGTATGGATAAAACATTATACGATCTGATGGACTGGGCTGGAATTGAAGAAATTGTCTATTCGGAAGCGGCAAACCCGCACCGGATGCTGGGAGCCCATATGACGCCGGAGGGAATGCTGGTACAGGCGTTTATTCCGACGGCGCGCGATATTACGGTCAAACTTTCGGCAACCGGCAAGCAATACCAGATGGAGATGGCGGACGAGACTGGCTTTTTTGCGGCGCTGATTCCGCGCAAGACTCTGGCGGATTATACCCTCCTTGTGTTTTATGATAATGGTACGTTAAGCGAGATACACGATCCGTATTCCTTTGCACCGCAGTTTACGGAATCGGATTTGAAGAAATTCGAGGCGGGCGTCCACTACAGCATTTATAATAAGATGGGCGCGCATCCGATGACGGTCAAAGGTGTGAGCGGCGTCTATTTTGCAGTCTGGGCGCCGGAAGCGATGCGCGTGAGTGTCGTCGGTGATTTCAACCTGTGGGATGGCAGACGCAGCCAGATGCGGCGGTTGGGAGATTCGGGCGTGTTTGAGATTTTTATCCCGGAGCTAAAAAAGGGCGCTGTTTATAAATATGAAATTAAGTTCAAGAACGGCGACCCGGCGCTGAAGGCGGATCCGTATGCGAACTATGCGGAACTTAGACCGAACACGGCATCCATCGTCTGGGATCTGGACGAATATAAATGGAACGATCAGGACTGGATGAAGAAACGGGCGGCGCTCGACACGAAGACGGCGCCGATGTCGATCTATGAGGTACATCTCGGTTCCTGGATGCGAAAACCGACCGAGGTGGATAAGAGAGGACGCGAGATTGTCGGATCGGAGTTTTACAATTACCGTGAGATCGCGGTCAAGCTGGCGGAATATGTGAAGGAAATGGGGTATACCCATGTGGAACTTCTGCCGGTCATGGAACATCCGCTGGATGCTTCGTGGGGCTATCAGGTGACGGGATATTACGCACCGACCAGCCGCTTCGGCACACCGGATGATTTCATGTATTTTATGGATTACCTGCACGGACAGGGGATTGGCGTTATTCTTGACTGGGTTCCGGCACATTTCCCGCGTGATGCATGGGGCATGGCGCAGTTTGACGGAAGCTGCCTCTATGAGCACAAGGATCCGAGACAGGGGGCGCATCCGCACTGGGGTACGCTGATCTACAACTACGGCAGACCGGGGGTTTCAAACTTCCTGATTGCGAATGCGATGTTCTGGGCGGACCGCTATCACGCGGACGGCATCCGGTTTGATGCGGTGGCGTCGATGCTGTATCTGGATTATGGCAAGAATCCGGGTGAATGGATTGCCAATATGTACGGCGGTCATGAGAATCTGGAGGCGGTCGAGTTCTTAAAGCATCTGAACTCTGTCTTCAGGGGACGCAAGGACGGCGCGATTCTGATTGCCGAGGAATCGACGGCATGGCCGAAGGTTACCGGTGACGTGAAGAACGGCGGTCTTGGCTTTGATTATAAATGGAACATGGGCTGGATGAACGATTTTCTGGGCTATATGGAGCAGGATCCATATTTCCGGTGCCACCACTACAATGAGCTGACCTTCAGCATGATTTACGCCTACAGTGAAAATTTCGTCCTCGTCTTCTCACACGACGAGGTGGTTCACGGAAAAGGTTCCCTGGTCAATAAGATGCCGGGACAGACGTTTGAGGACAAGTTTGCGAACCTGCGGGCGGCATACGGTTTTATGATGGGACATCCGGGCAAGAAACTCCTCTTCATGGGACAGGATTTCGCCCAGATGGATGAGTGGAATGAGAATGCATCGATCGAGTGGGAACTGCTGCAGTATCCGATCCACAGCCAGATGAAGGAGTATGTGAAGGAGTTAAATCACCTTTATACCAGCCATCCGGCACTCTATCAGAAAGATTATCAGACGGAAGGCTTCGAGTGGATCAACTGCATGGATGCAGCGGACAATATCATTGCATTTCTCCGGCGCGGCGCGGATGAGACACTGCTCTTTGTCTGCAACTTTGCCCCGCAGCTGCATGAGAAGCTGACGGTCGGCGTACCGTTTAAGGGAAAATACAAAGAGATTTTCAACAGCGATGCGGAGAAATTCGGCGGAAGCGGAAAGGTCAATCCGCGTATGAAGTCCTCGAAGGCAGAGGAATGTGATGGAAAGGAAAATTCCATCACGATCCAGCTGGCGCCGCTTGGCATCAGCGTATTCAGCTGCACGCCGATGGAGCCGGAGAAGAAAGAAAAACCGGCGAAGACGAAAAAGACGACCCACAGTACTAAGAGTGTAAAAGAAAAGGCTGAAACCGATCTCCAGAGCATGATGGCGGATGCAGCGGCGGCATTCAATGGAAAAGCAGGGGGGACAGCTGCTGCGGCAGCAGAACGCTTGGCGGGTATTTCAGATAAGCTGGCAGAGGCGAAGGCGGGGCTTTCCTCCAAGATTATCAGTCTGTCCTCGATTGCGAGACGACAGGCGGGATTGGAAGAAGGTCTGGATAAAAAGGTGGGAAAAGAGTAAGTACAGGAAGGAATGAAATAGATGGCAACAGCGGCAGAGCTGACAGGCGAGGAGATCGCGGCGGTAGCAGAGTCACTATCGGATCCGGCAAATTTGAACGTGGATACGATGGCTGCGATCATGCACCGGATTGGCCCGGGGCTTATGGCATTGGGACAGAAGGTACTGGTGGCGATCATCATTTTCCTGATTGGACGTAAGATCATCTCGATGATCGAGAAGATGCTGTCCCGCTCGATGGAGCATGCCGGTATGGATGTGGGTGTGACTCGTTTCCTGCGGGCGCTGACCCAGTTTGTGATGAATGTATTCCTGCTTTTTATGATTGCAGGGCAGCTTGGCATGGACAGCGCCTCGATTGTGGCGGTTCTTGGCGCGGCAGGTCTTGCGCTGAGTTTGGCGCTCCAGCAGAGCCTTGGAAACTTTGCGGGCGGACTCTTGATTTTAATTATGAAACCGTTCCGGGTGGGTGATTATATCATTTCCCCGTCCGGGGAAGGAAAGGTTTCGATGGTCGGGCTGGTTTACACGACTATCCTGACAACCGATAATAAAACAATCACCATTCCGAATGGCACCCTTTCAAACTCAACCGTGACCAACGTGACGGCGATGGACAAGCGGATGCTGGAACTCAAGGTCGGTATCGCCTATGAGGCAGATATCCGGACGGCAAAGGCAGTGTTAGAGCGCGTTTACCGGGAACATCCGATGGTGAAGAAGGACGAGGACATCAAGGTATTTGTGGACAGCCTGGGCGACAGCAGCGTGGTGCTTGGCATCCGGGGCTGGGTAGAGACATCCGATTACTGGCAGACGAGATGGGACATTCTGGAACGGATCAAGCTGTCATTTGACGAGGCGGGCATCGAAATTCCATACAACAAGATGGATGTACATTTAAAACAGTAGCAATCGTTTAAACAGTATAAGCAATATAGACAGAGGAACAACCATGATTGACAGAGCGGCAAAATTCGCAGAACAGGCGCATAAGGGCACACATCGGAAGGGAACCAGAATTCCGTATATCGTTCATCCGCTGGAGACGGCGCTGATTGCGTCGATGCTGACGAACGATGAGGAGATACTGGCAGCGGCACTTCTGCATGATACGATCGAGGACACGGGTGTGACCTACGAGGATTTGAAACAGGAGTTTGGCACCCGGGTTGCGGATCTGGTCGCGGCGGAGAGCGAGGATAAGTCCAAAACCTGGATTGAGCGCAAGGGGCACACGCTGGAACATCTGAAAACAGCGAGCCCGGCGGAGAAGATCCTGACGATGGCGGACAAGCTGAGCAATATCCGCAGCATGGCGCGTGACTATCTGTTGGTCGGGGAGGAGCTCTGGCAGCGGTTTAATATGAAGGACAAAGAGAAACAGGCGTGGTATTACACGTCGATGATAGACCTTTTGAAGGATTTGAATGAGACGCCGGAATATCAGGAATATGTGCGTCTCTGCGGCAAGGTATTTGGCGGGATCGCAGGGTGTTGTAGTTTACAAAAAATATGAACGGCAGCATAAAAACAACATAGGATGACAATGAGAAACTGCAGCAGCCAATCAGAAAGAATGGCTGTCGGAGAAGAGAAGGACGATAGGTTCTGGAATTTTGCGGAAACGGAAAGGTCATTCAGTTCAGTAAAAGGGGAAGAGACATGATTTTAAAAGATATTTGGATGGATGTAAAAGCGGTTCAGGAGCGAGATCCGGCTGCGAGAAATGCATTGGAGGTACTACTTTTATATCAGGGCGTACATGCCCTGATATGGCACCGGGTGGCGCACTGGTTTTATGCGCACCATATGTTTTTCATTGCGCGCCTGATTTCACAGGTGGCACGTTTCTTTACATTGATTGAGATTCATCCGGGTGCACAGCTCGGACACGGTATTCTGATTGACCACGGCTGCGGCGTTGTCATCGGTGAGACGGCGGTGGTCGGCGACAACTGTACGATTTACCAGGGTGTGACGCTGGGCGGTGTCGGAACACAGAAGGGTAAACGTCATCCGACGCTGGGAAATAATGTGACGGTTGGTTCCGGCGCAAAGATTCTCGGTTCTTTCGAGGTCGGTGATAACTGTTCCGTAGCGGCAAATGCGGTTCTGCTCCGCCCGCTCGAGGAAAATACCACGGCTGTCGGCATTCCGGCGCGTCCGGTCAAGAAGGACGGCGTGGCGCTGCCGAAGAAGCAGAAGATGATCATCGGCGAGGACGATCAGCGTATTTTAGAGCAGATCGACGCGCTCCGGAAAGAGCTTCAGGAACTTAGAGAAGAGTCGGCAAACCTGCGGAAGGAACTGGAGGCAGTGCGGGCAGGACAGGAGAAAGTCTGACACAAAATTATTCATAACGCCCCTTTCGGCTGCATAAATTTCTTTGAGAGAAATGCGTGCGGTTTGGAAAGGGGCGTTTTTTATGATAGAGCTGATCAAAAAAGAGATACATATGAACCGGCAGAGGGGGACGGCGGTGTCGCAGCTGACGCTGGATGATGATTTTATTGTGCCGGATGCGCTGGATGATGCGGTGCAGATACTGCTGTCAGACGGGGAGGTTCAGATAGAAAATTCACGGATTCAGGGGGAAAAGGTGCTGATCCGGGGAAAGCTTGTGTTCCGGGTGCTGTATCGCCGGGAGTCGGGCGGGCTGCAGGCGATGGGCGGGGAGATCCCATTTGAGGAAACGGTCAATGTGCCGGAGCTTTCGGAGCGCGACTATACGCAGATCGTATGGAATATCGAAGATTTGAATATTACCATGATTCATTCGCGCAAGCTGAGCGCCAAAGCGGTGCTGACGCTTACGGTGCGGGCGGAAAGCCGCGTCGATGCGCAGGCTGCCGCGGACGTCGAGACGGATGATGCGGGGCTGCAAGTCCTGAAGAGAAGCGTTCCGGCAGCGACGCTTGCAGTGCGGCGCAAAGATATCTACCGGGTCCGGGAGGAAGTAAGCGTATCGGCAAATAAGCCGAATATTGAGACGATTCTCTGGCAGGAGATGCGTCTTCGGGATGTTTCGGTGCGCCCGTTGGATGGAAAACTGCATCTGGACGGTGAATTGTCGGTGTTCCTGATTTACAGCGGCGAGGGTGAGCACACGCCGGTTCAGTGGTTGGAGGAGAGTATTCCGTTTTCTGGTGAAGTGGAACTCTCGGAGGCGGTGGAGGAGATGATCCCGGCGGTCGGGGTCCGGATTCTTCATGCAGAGGCGGACAAAAAGCCGGACAGTGATGGGGAGATGCGCGAAGTGGAAGTGGAGGCGGTGCTGGAGCTGGACATCCGCCTTTATAAAGAAGAATCAGTGGAACTTTTAAGCGATCTCTATTCGACCGGCTGCGAGGTCGTGAGCGAGCAGGGGGAGGTGTGCTTTGACCGGCTTTTGACGCGCAACAGCTGCAAAATGCGGGTGGGCGGAAGCGTTTCTTTTCAGAAACCGGAGCGAATTTTGCAGATTTGCCACAGCAGTGGGATTGTCCGGCTGGATGAGAGCCGCCCGTCAGAAAACGGTCTGGCGATCGAGGGAGTGCTGGAAGTCAGTCTCCTGTATCTGACGGATGATGACGCGGCGCCGGTCGGGGCAATTTCTGAGGTTCTGCCATTTTCCGGCACGGTCGAGGCGGAGGGGATCCGGGAAGACTGCGTCTGGCAGTTGAATCTGGGGCTGGAACAGCTCGGCGCGGTGATGCTGGGCGGCGGTGAGGCGGAGGTCAAGGCGCAGCTCACGGTGGAACTGCTTGTATTCCAGCCGATGCAGGAAGAGGTGGTTACATCCGTGCAGACACAGCCGTTCGATTTAAAGCGCTGGGAGCAGCAGCCAGGGATTGTGGGTTATATTGTGCAGCCGGGGGATTCTCTGTGGAAAATTGCAAAAAAATTCCACACGACGGTGGATCAGGTGCGGGAAATGAATGAAATCGACGGGGAGGAAGCCGGTGCAGGGGCGCGGCTGCTTCTGATCAAAGAGGTAACGGCGGGTAACTGTTCATAGGTAGGAATTTTAGAGAGAAAAAATCGTTTCTGTTCACGGGTGGGCACTTTTGGGACCGAAAGTGCCGTAAGAAAACGTGGTGGCAGCAGGAATTTGCCGTATTGAAATTCGAAGCCACGGCAAATTCCGTTACTGGACACGTATGCGTGTACAGTAACAAAAAATCCAGCCGGAATGGTTGCATTTGGGGGAAAACTTTATATACTATTATTATAACTGTTCAATATCTTCACAGTTACAAGCAAAAATCCATGCAGATTTGACTTTGACAAAGGATTTTTGCCTTGTAAGCCAGGAAAACGCATCCGGCCGGTGCTTGATGATAGATCCGGGGAAGGAGTTTCCCGAACCGGGCGGTGCCCGTGCATTGCAAGGCGCGGCGCCGTTTACATAGGGCGTCCGGATGCGTTTTCCTGTGTACTGAGAAATTTTTGTCGGGAGTGCGAACCATAAAGGCAGGATGGGCATGAATTATACATATCTTTTGCGCTGCGCGGACGGAACCTTGTACTGCGGGTGGACGAACCATCTGGCAGCGCGGGTGGCGGCGCACAATGCCGGGAAAGGTGCAAAATACACGAAAACCCGCCGTCCGGTAGTGCTGGCATACTATGAAGAATATGCGACGCGCAGCGAGGCGATGCGCCGGGAGGCAGCGATCAAGAAACTGACCAAAAAGGAAAAAGAGGCGATGGCAGCGCTGGGACGAACGGAGCTTCCGGTGGATGACGAGACGTAAATATATCGCGCCGGGGCAGATTATGTACGAAGAATTGGTACAAACAATAGCGGTAAAGGCAAGAAACAGCAGTGAAAATAGAAATTGAAAGATAGAGAGAAAACAGGAGCGGATAGGTACAGTGAGAAAAAGTAGAAGAAACAAAGGATGTATAGTGATGGCAACAGCCCTTCTGACAGCGCTGCTTGGCGGCTGTTCGTTTCTATCGAAGGAGGCAGACGCGACGGAGGTTTCCAGCGAGGCGGAAACGGAAAGTCCGGGTGCCACACAGGAGTCGGAGACTGAGACAACTGAGACAGAGGAGACACAGGAGAGCCATGAGGCTGCCGAAGACGAAGAAAGCGGGGAAGAGGAAACCGAGGACCATTTCGTGGAAAAGAAGATCGTGGTGGCAACGGATATGCACTATTTTGCCGAGAAACTGGCAGGAAACCGCTGTGATTCCTTTGTCGGAATGGCGAGGGGCGGAGATGGGCGCGTGCTGGAGTACGGCTGGGAGGTCATGGACGCCTTTCTCGATGATATGAAGGAGGAAGATCCAGACCTCCTGATTCTGAGCGGAGATTTGACGCTGGACGGAGAGAAAGCGAGCCATGAGGAACTGGCAGAACTTCTGGAAGGACTCAGCGAGGCGGGAATTGAGGTCGCGGTTATACCGGGAAACCACGATATCAATAACCCGGATGCCCGCCGCTATACGGCGGATGGAACGGAAAAGGTGGAGTCCATCACAGCGGATGAGTTCCGGGATATTTATGCTGATTTTGGCTATGTAGCGGCGGACAGCCGGGATCCGGCATCGCTGAGTTATCTTTATAAGATAGACAGTGCAAACTGGGTGCTGATGCTGGATTCCTGTCAGTATGAACCGAAAAATGAGGTCGGCGGCATGATCCGCCGGGAAACGTATGAGTGGATGGAGCCGATTCTGGAAGAGGCGGAGCGGGAAGGCGCCCGCGTGATATCCGTCAGCCATCATAACCTGCTGGATGAGAGCGGAGTGAGCCGGTCCTTTTATGACAACTGTACGATCGAGCACAACGAGGAACTGGTGCGGATGCTGTCGGATCATGGCGTGCGCCTGCACTTGAGCGGACATCTGCATATACAGCATTATAAGGAAGACGAGGACACGGGCATCTATGAGATTGTGACGGGTTCCATGGTGATGGCTCCGTGCCATTACGGGATTGTCCGCATCTGGAACGACGGGACCTACCAGTATGATGCGAAATCAGTCGATGTGGACGGCTGGGCGATACGCCACTCGTACCATAACCGCGATCTGGCAGATTTTACGGCTTATTCGGAGTCGATCCTGCGTCGGGCGGCAATCCGCGATGCAATTCGGGATCTGAATCGCCATATTGAGGATCGCCATGCATTTTTTACGGACGAGAAGAAACGGGAAATGGCTTCGTACTACGCGGATCTTTGCGTGAATTATTATGAAGGACGGATGTATCAGATCGAGGAAGCCGCAAAGGAAAATCCGGTGCTGGAAGATTGGAACAAGATCGGCTATGTCAGCGAACTGAGCGATTTTCTGCAGAATATCCTGGAGGACGAGGCGAAGGACTACGGGCATCTGAAGATTCCGAGCGTACATTAAATAAAAATGGAGGTACCAGGAGGCATGGGAGAGACAAAAAAACAGCGTTCGCCGCTGACAACGCTCTGCTACATTGAAAAAGACGATTCATATCTGATGCTGCACCGCATTAAGAAGAAACAGGATGTGAATGAAGGAAAATGGATTGGCGTCGGCGGACATTTTGAGGAGAATGAAAGCCCGGAGAACTGCCTGCTGCGCGAAGTGAAGGAGGAGACAGGGCTGACTCTGACTTCCTGGCGCTTCCGCGGAATCGTGACGTTTATCGCGAAAGGCTGGCCGACGGAATATATGTGCCTGTACACGGCGGATGGATTTGAGGGAACGCTTCGCGAATGTGACGAGGGCGAGCTTGCCTGGGTGGCGAAAAAGGATGTGCCGGCTCTGCGGCTCTGGGACGGCGATCGGATCTTTTTGAAGCTTCTGATTGAAAGGGATACGTTTTTTTCGTTGAAATTGTCATATGATGGGGACGAGCTGATAGAAGCTGAGCTGGACGGGGGAAAAATTACATACAAATAAGCACGCAACTGCGGGTTGGTTGGGGAACGAGGGTTCTGCAGTGCGTGCTCATGAGGAATAATCAATATATGGGAACCGATTTTGGGGAAAATCGGGGTGGTTGGCTATGCCAGAAAGATAAGAAGATGAATTATTTTCTCTTGTTCCTTATCTTTAACTTGATTATATATCATTCATCGTATATAATCAAATATAAATAAGAAAATAATTATTATAAATTTTTTGTTATAGAATCATAAGTGGACAAAAGTGCCGGAGACCCTGTAGATAAAGGGGAAAGAATGGAACGGAATGAGAATGTTCACGGGCGGGAGGTTTCGGGATGAAATATCCCGCAGGATGCAGCGATGAGAAAAAGCAGGGTACATAGGAGGAAACATGTTCGACGGAAAAGAGTATGTATACGCGGTCTACGAGGAAAAGAGTTTTTCGAAGGCGGCGCAGAAACTGTATATTACGCAGCCGGCGTTAAGCACGGCGATCAAGAAGGTGGAGAAAAAGATAGGAACTCCGATTTTTGACCGGAGCACCTCTCCGATCGGACTGACGCCGGGCGGTGAAGTTTATATCGACGCGATCGAAAAGCTGTTTGCGCTGGAACAGAACACGCTCAATCAACTGAATAACTTAAATGGGCTTCTGGCGGGCAAGCTGTCGGTTGGCGGAACGATCTTTTTTACCTCGTTTGTACTTCCGGGCGTGTTGAGCGAGTTTTCCCATCGGTATCCGCAGATCAAGATTGATCTGCAGGAGGGCACGACCACACAGCTGACCGATAAGCTGGTTGCCGAGGAACTGGATCTTCTGATCGATAACTCGGAACTGGATGACAAAAATTATGAAAAGTATTATTATAGCACGGAGAGAATTATTCTGGCTGTTCCGAAGAGTTTTCCGATCAATGAGGAGCTGACCCAGTATCAGCTTACCGCGGAAGATATCCGGGCAGGACGCCACAGTCAGGCGGAGTTTCCGGTACTGCCGCTGCCGCTCTTAAAGAGTACTCCGTTTATCTTCGTCAAAGAGGAAAACAGCATTTACAAGCGCAGCATGAAGATGTGCAGCCGCCAGAATTATTCGCCGAATATTATCATGAAACCGGACCAGGTTGTCTCTGCGTTCAACATGGCAGGACGGGGCGTGGGCGCGACCTTCATCCCGGATGGCCTGATCGTCAATCTTCCATATGAAGTGCCGCTGTGCTTTTACAAGATGAATGAAGAGCTGGCGGTCCGTTACGTTTATTTGTACAAGAAGAGAAATAAGTACCTCACGAAGGCGATGGAGGAGTTTATCCGCGTGGCAGTCGGCGACGAGGCGTTCCAGAAGGTACGGGAGCAACGGGAGAAAGAGAATCAGGAGAAGAAAGGTTCGGATAAGAAGGGGGATAAATAATGCGAAGAGGAGAACGTGCGATTGAGTCGAAAGACGGGCAGAAAGCCATTTTGGAACACTGCCGGGTGTGCAGTCTCGCCTTTTCCGGGGATGAATACCCGTATGTGATCCCGTTAAATTATGGTTTTGTGTGGAACGAAGACCAGGAGACGCCGGTGCTGTATTTCCACGGCGCTCCGGTGGGAACGAAGATTGAGCATATGGAGCGCGACAACCGGGTGGCATTCTGTGTGCAGAATGAAAAAGAGATAAAGATTCTGGAACCGGCATGCAGAAGCACGATGATTTATGAGAGTGTCTGCGGCACTGGACGGTTATCCCGTGTGGCTGATCCTGGGGAGAAAGGAGAGGCACTGACAAGGATCATGCAGCAGTATGACCCGGAGGGCGGACCGTATGAGTTTGCTCCGGAGGTGGCGGCGAGAACCACCGTCCTCTGCCTGCGTGTGGAAACTCTGACAGGTAAGAGCAATGCGCCGAAACCGGAGCAGCCATGAAACAGTTAAGACAGATATCAATTCTGGTGCGGGGGGCACAGCTTCTGCTGCTGGTCCTCGCACTTTTTCTGGTTGTATGGCTGGTGCCGGATGCAGGGAAAAAGCATGCATCCGGGACGGAAGCTTCGGAAGCTGAGACAGATGGCGGCGATGTGGCGGAGAATGAAAAAAATGGAGCCGCCGGGAATCTGAAGGAGGATGAATCATCCGTCGGGGAAGTGATACAGGATGATGCAGATGAGAACGCTTCGGATGGAGAAACGGCTTTAAAGCGCCGGACTTCCCGGAAACAGCTGTATAAAAGAAAAAAAGAGCCCCAGAAGGCACAGGAAGAGACAGTTTATATGCCGCCGACCATCTGGCTGGCGACGGATCTTCACTATCAGTCCCCGCAGATGACAGATTTCCAGTCGGCGTTTGATACCTATACGATGGGAAATGATGGGACGATCGTGCCGTATCTGGATGAGATCACGGAGGCATTTCTGGAGGAGGTGCGGACGGCGCATCCATCGGCACTGGTTTTGAGCGGAGATCTCTCCCAGAATGGTGAGAAAGCAAACCATGAAGCGCTTGCAGAGAAGCTAGAGCGGGTGCAGGCAGCGGGAATTCCGGTGCTGGTGATTCCGGGCAACCATGATATTAACCATCCGTGGGCGGCAACGTATTTTGATGATCAGGTATCTCCGGCAGAGGGAACAAGTTCGGAAGAGTTTTACCAGATTTACCATAAGTTTGGCTATGATCAGGCGGTGTCCCGGGCTTCGGATTCGCTGAGTTATGTTTACCGCCTGGATGAAAAATATTGGCTGATGATGCTGGACAGCTGCATGTGTGAACCGGTCCATGAGACGGGCGGAAAGCTAAGCGAAGAGACGGTTGCGTGGATGAAAACACAGCTGGAGGAGGCGAAAAAACAGGGTGTGACGGTCATTCCGGTTTCACACCACAATCTGCTGGATGAGAGTACACTCTATCCGGAGGAATGCACGATTGAAAATACGAAAGAAGTGACCGCGCTTCTGGAAGCATATGGAGTTCCGGTGTATTTGAGCGGGCATCTGCATTTGCAGAGAATCAAGAAGCATACGTCAAATCTGAACACACCGGGCGGATATGGAATCCGGGAGATAGTGACTTCTCCGCTTCCAATGGCGCCGTGCCAGTACAGTATCCTAAACTGGCAGGCGGATGGCAGTCTGTCCTACCATACAAAAAAGGTAGACATAGCAGGCTGGGCGCAGCGCTACGGGGAAGAAGACGAGAATCTTCTCAATTTTGATGCTTATGCGGATCAGTTTCTGGTAGATGTGATTTCGAAACAGGCGTTTAAGGCGCTGCAGTCGGCATCAAAGGATATCAAAGAAGAGATGGCAAGGCTCTATGCCGATATGAACCGTGATTATTGTTCGGGCACGAAGATTGATGTGGCAAAGATCAGAAAAAGCGAGGCATATCAGTACTGGATCCGTTATAGCGGCAATGATTTCTGGCTGGCAAGGCTGCAGGCGATCCTGCACGATGCCCGGACGGACAACACGGTGCTGGAGCTGAAAGCGGGCGTGGATTTCCCGCTGCCGGGGGAGACGATAGAAAACCCGGAGAATGCAGAAAATGAGGAAACTGCCGGAGCAGATGCGGGCAGTCCGGCAGAGGAGATACAGAAAAAGGAGGAATCATATGGACTACGAGGGAATTGTATACAGACCGCCGAGTGAGGCGCGCAGCCTGATCATTCAGGTGACGATCGGATGTGCACACAACACCTGCGGCTTTTGCAATATGTATAAAGAAAAGAAGTTCCGGATCCGGAGCCTGGCAGAGATTCTGGCAGATTTGACGGAGGTTTCGCACAATCCGTATGCGCCGTATATCGAGAAGGTATTTTTGGCGGACGGCGATGCGCTGGTTATGAAAACAGAGGATCTTCTGGTGATTCTGGATGCGATCCACCGCCTGTATCCGGGCGTGAAGCGGGTGGCTTCCTACGGAACGGCACAGGATATTTTGCGGAAATCGGAAGAAGAGCTGATCCGCCTGCGCGAGGCGGGACTCGGAATCGTCTATGTGGGCGCGGAATCCGGCGACAATGAGATTTTAAAATATATCAATAAAGGCGTGATGGCGGAACAGACCATTGAGGCAGGGCAGAAGCTGAAACGCTGCGGCATCGCGACCTCAGTGACGCTGATTTCGGGGCTTGGCGGACGCAGCAAGGTGGAGGAACATGCCTTGTCCTGTGCGAAGCTCATCACGGCGATGAACCCGGAGTACGCATCCTTCCTGACGCTGCGCCTGTACGAGGGCACGCCGATGTATGCAGATGTCGTGGAAGGGCGGTTCCAGCGGATAACCCCGGATGAAATTGTGGATGAAATGGAAATTTTCCTGAAAAATGTGGATTCTCCGGGCACTGTATTCCGGACGAACCATGCGTCGAACTACGTGATTCTGGCGGGAACCTTAAACGGGGATATCCCGGCCATGCTTAAAAAACTGGAGGAGGCAAAGAGAACGCATCATTACCGGAAATTCCGGGAGACCGGCGATCTCTTATAAGTAGGTATGATTTATCTGATTTTTGCGATTCTTTTCAGCGCGTCCCTGGCGCTGGCGCTGCGGATCAGTGAGACGTTCAGCGATAACCGGTATGGGATTTTGGTTGGAAATTATGTGACCTGCCTGGTGGTGGCGTTTGTTCTGCTTCCAGATAAAAATATCTTTGCGGCAGGCAGCCGGACGGCGGTTCTTACGGGAATCGTGAATGGATTTTTGTTTACAGGAAATCTGGTTCTAATGCAGAAATGCATCCGTGAAAATGGGGCAGTTCTGTCGTCGGCATTTGCGAAGCTTGGTATCGTGATTCCAGTCACGGCGAGTATCCTGTTTTTAGGTGAGATCCCAACGCTGTTCCAGCTGGTGGGGATCGTGCTGGTTATTGTGGCGATCTGGGTCATCAACAGCGAGGGGGACCGCGGCTGCGGACGCAGACGGAGGATGGGTTCGGCGGGACTTCTGCTCGTTTTATTTGTCGTCAGCGGTATGGCAGACGGGATGTCCAAGGTAACGGAGAGGATCGGCGAGAGACGGTTTGATGCGCTGTTTCTGTTCTATACGTTCCTGACCGCACTGGTTCTGACTGTGGTTCTGGCATTTCTCGAGCAGCAGAGAACCCGCCGCAAGATTGGAAAGATGGACTTTTTGAGTGGTGTGGCAGTCGGATTTCCAAACTATTTTTCAACCTCGCTGCTGCTGGCGAGTGTGTCGAGACTGCCGGCGTTTATCGTGTATCCGAGCTTTAGTGTCGGCACGATCCTGGTGGTCAGCTTTGTGAGCGTGCTGGTGCTCGGGGATCCAATCAGCCGGAGACAGATTGGGGGATGCGGGATTATTTTGGTGGCGTTGGCGCTGCTGAATCTTTAGGATTTTCCGTTTCGGATGCTGCGCTCATAATAAAAGATATACTGCTGCATTACCCCTGCGTATCCTTTATAGCTTCCAAAAAAATCCTGGATAATAGTAGTGTACAGGCGGCTTTTTGGAAGGCGGCGGTAGCGGATGGGGTGTTTGGGAAGGTATTCTTTGGTCAGGATCTGTTCGATCCAGGTATCGACGGGGAAGGCGTCGATGTGGTGGAGTCCGAAGAGGCAGACGCAGTTGGCGACCTTGGGACCGATGCCATAGAGGCTGGTAAGTGCGGTCATGGCTTTGTCCGGCGGCAGGGCTGCGAGGGATTCTAAGGATACGGTTCCGGCGAGGACATCCTGGATGAGGCGGTGAATGTATTTGGCGCGGTAGCCGAGTTTTAAGGTTAATAGGTCGTCCAGGCTGGCAGATGCCAGTTCTTCGGGCGAGGGAAAAGAATAGTAGGTGCGGATGGAACCGTCGGACAGGGCGGCGGTTCTCTTCGCACCGTATTTTTTTGCCAGAGCTTCGACGGCTTCGCGGATCTTTGGGATGGTTTTCTGCTGGGAGATCAGGAAGGTGATCATCATTTCCCAGAGATCCTGACGGAGAATCCGGATGCCGGAACCGGCGTCTGCCGCCGCTGCGAGGTAGGCATCGTCTGCGCGGATGGAGGCGATGAAAGAACCGTAATCGGTGCCGAGATCGAAGTATTGTTTCCAGAAAGGAAGCGCTTCGTCCGGGCAGTCGAAGAAGAAACCGTCCGGCGTCCCGGAAATTTCCAGATAGTGCGTCCCGCTGATGAGTGACCAGATCCCCGGTTTTTCCGGAACCGGAAGCATACGGAAACATTGACCGGAGGCGGCGATCTGTGCGAGGTTCAGGTTCAGGCAGGAGATGATGTGGGAGTTGGGGAAAGTGTGTGTTTCGATTGCAGGCAGGTTTGTTGTATGTGTGTTCATGGCAGGGCATCCTCTTTTTTTAAAATATTCGTAACTGTTCAGTACCTTCACAGTCACGCGCAAAAATTCATTAAAAATTGCCTACGGCAATGGAATTTTTGCCTGCTGACCCATGTTTTCGTACGGTCAGCGCAGTAAATGCGCAGACCTACTGAAGAGTTACAAATATTCTTTGCTTATATCTATGGAATATCAAGTTATAAAACCTTGAATCATAAAGTATCAAATCATGTAATTCTTATGAGACGTATCATAGCATAGAAGACCTTTGCTTGCAAACGGTTACCTTTTATCAGAAAGGAATTGGTTACTGTACACGCATACGTGCCCAGTAACGGAATTTGCCGTGGCTTCGCATTTCAATACGGCAAATTCCTGCTGCCACCACGTTTTCTTACGGCACTTTCGGTTCCAAAAGTGCCTACCCGTGAACAGAAACGCATCAGAATTGCATCAGAGCGTAAAAAAATCTTGCGAAAGACGCGCTACTTAGGTATGATGTATATATGTGCGCACTCGCGCGAGGAGGAATCATGTCGCAAGCGACCGCGCTCAGCGCGAGAATGTGCCAGGGCACATTCTTTGTTCTATGGCAGGAGGGGAGACGGATGTTTTTTATCGGTGGCATCAGTTTCGGCGTGAAGCCGCTGGAGTACCTGAAAACAGTGATCTGCGGGCGCTGCGGCGCTTATGGGCGGTATCAGGTGTACATGACCTATATGTATTTTAGTTTCTTTTTTATCCCGATTTTTAAATGGAACCGGCGCTTTTTCGTAGAAATGTCGTGCTGCGGTGCGGTCTATGAGCTGGATCCGGAGGTGGGAAAGAGGCTGCTTCGGGGCGAGGAGGTCGAGATCACGGAAAGCGATCTGACACTTCGGCAGGATGGAAATGGAAATCCGTGGACGGGAAGTGATGCATCACACCGTCATAAGGTCTGTCCGTCCTGTGGATTTGAGACGGATGAGGATTTTTCGTACTGTCCAAAGTGCGGCAAACCGCTGTAAGGCGGGGAAGTACAGACGGATACCGCTAAAAGAGTGATGGCGGCTGTGGAAGCAAGGGACGGTTACAAAAATTTGATACAGCGCAGATTTTGGCGCAAAAAAAGAAAGAGAGGCAGACAATATGTTAGAAGCTGGTATCAAGGGAAGACAGGAAGTTATGGTTACGGATGAAAATTCCGCAGCAGCAGTGGGAAGCGGTCTGTTACCGGTGTTTGCAACTCCGGCGATGGTTGCACTGATGGAGAAAACCGCGTGGATGAGCGTGGCTCCGTACTTAAACGACGGTGAGGGAACCGTTGGTACAAAGCTGGAAATTGCCCATAATGCAGCGACCCCGGTCGGCATGCAGGTTTGGTGCGAGAGTGAGCTGGTAGAAGTAGACGGCAGACGTCTCGTATTTAAGGTAGAGGCATTTGATGCGAAAGGTTCCATCGGCGGCGGCACACATGAGCGTTTCATCATCAAAAATGAGAAATTCTTAGCAAAAGCACAGAGCAAGAAAGAAAACTAAAGGTTGCGAAGAGAGCACAGCCGGCTGAAAGCGCTGCGAGTATCGTATGCGGGATACTTTTGGCTGGCTGTTGTTTCGTGTAATAGGAAATTCCTTGAAATTTCCTATTACACAAAAAGGCACTAACGTGCCAATGATGCGCACTCGCGCGAAGCAGAAACATGTCGCAAGAGACTGCGCTCGGCGCGAGAATGTGCCAAGGCACATTCTTTTTCATTATAGAAGGGAATTTATTCGTTTGAAAATCACATATATTCATCACAGCTCGTTTTCAGTTGAGCTTGAAAATGCCGTGATTCTGTTTGATTATTTTAAGGGAACTCTCCCGGAGTTTCCGGCAGGGAAGCCCCTCTTTATCTTTGCGAGCCATTTCCATGCCGATCATTATGCTCCGGTAATCTTTCAGCTGGGAGAGAAACGGGAAAATGTTTTTTATATTCTCTCAAAAGAGATTGGGAAAAAGATACCGGAGGAATATCGTAAACGATATAAAGACAGGATACGGCTGGTAAAGGCAGGAGAAAGATTTTGCCTGAATATTTCTGAAGAAAGCCTTATCGTCGAGACGTTCCATTCCACCGACGAAGGCGTCGCCTTCTGGCTCTCCTGCGAAGGAAAGGAGATTTATCACGCCGGTGACTTAAATAACTGGTGGTGGGAAGGCGAAGATATGGCATGGAACCGGAATATGGCTGCTTCTTATAAACAGGAGATGAAAAAGCTTTCCGGGCGCACGGCGGATCTGGCATTTATCCCGGTCGATCCGAGGCAGGAACAGTGGTTTTATCTGGGCGTTGCCGGTTTTATGGAGCAGGCGGACACAAAATGGATTTTCCCGATGCATTTCTGGGAAGATTATACGATTATACCAAAATTAATCGAACATCCATTCAGTGAAGGCTGGCGGGATCGGATTGTAGAGATTCACAAGGAAGGAGAGGAGTTTATCCGATGAAATTTACATTTGCACACAACAATTTCAATGTCATCGATCTGGACAAGTCACTGAAATTTTATGAGGAAGCACTGGGGCTTAAGGAGGTACGCCGCAAGGAGGCGGCAGACGGAAGTTTTATCCTTGTTTATCTGGGCGACTCCACGACCGGCTACCAGCTGGAGCTGACCTGGCTGCGCGACTGGGAGAAGGACTCCTACAACCTGGGCGACAATGAGTTCCATCTGGCATTTGAGACGGAAGACATGGAGGCGGCACATGCCAAACATAAGGAAATGGGATGCATCTGTTTTGAAAATCCGGCGATGGGTATTTATTTCATTAACGATCCGGATGGATACTGGCTGGAGATCGTGCCGGCGAAGAGGAGTTAAGGGCTGAGTTTGTCTGAAAAAATGTTTTGACGTGACTGTGAAGGTACTGAACAGTTACGTCAAAACATATGAGTTAAAAAGGGGTTAGAATGGTAAAAATAATTAAAAACGGCAGAGTCATCGATCCGGAGAGCAGATTCGACGGAAGGGCAGATTTGTGGATTGAAAATGGGAAAATCCAGAAAATCGTGAAAAAAGATACAAAAGCAGAATCAGATGGGGTATCTGACGCACCGTCCATCCCGGCAGATGCCGAGGTGCTGGACGCAGAAGGGTTGATTGTCGCGCCGGGACTGGTGGACGTCCACGTGCATTTCCGCGATCCGGGTCTGACCTACAAGGAGGACATCGAGACGGGCGCGGCGGCTGCGAAGGCGGGCGGCTTTACGACGGTGGTCTGTATGGCAAACACGAAACCGGTTGCCGATACGCCGGAGATTGTCCGGTATATTCTGGAAAAGGGCGCGAAAACGGGAATCCATGTGGAAACCTGCGCGGCAGTCTCGAAGGGATTTCAGGGAAAAGAACTGACCGATATGGACGCCCTCAAAGAAGCGGGTGCGATCGGATTTACGGATGATGGAATCCCGCTGATGAGCGAAAAATTGGTCAAAGAGGCGATGGAGACGGCGAAACGCCTCAATGTGCCGCTCAGCTTCCATGAGGAGGATCCGGCATTTATTTTCAACAACGGCATCAATCGCGGTCCGGTGTCCGAGCAGCTGGGAATCGGTGGTTCCCCGGCGCTGGCGGAGGATTCGATGGTGGCGCGCGACTGCATGATCGCGCTTCACACGGGCGCAGATGTGGATATCCAGCACATCAGTTCCCGCAATGCGGTGCAGATGGTCGGTCTGGCGAAAAAGCTGGGCGCGCATGTCTGGGCGGAGGTAACACCGCATCATTTTACACTGGACGAGACGGCGGTTCTGGAGTACGGAACACTGGCGAAAATGAATCCGCCGCTGCGGAGTGCTGCGGATCGCGAGGCGTTGATTGAGGCAATCAAGGACGGCACGATTGATATGATTGCGACGGATCATGCACCGCACAGCGCCGAGGAGAAGGCAAAACCGCTGACCGAGGCGCCGAGCGGCATCATCGGGCTGGAAACCTCTCTGCCATTGGCGGTTACCAGGCTGGTAAAAGCTGGTCACATTGATTATCTGACTCTGTTTGAGAAAATGTGCCTGAATCCGGCGAAGCTGTACCGGATGAAGGAGGCGGGGCGCATCCGCGAGGGCGGCGCGGCGGATCTGGTTCTTTTTGACGACCAGACACCATATACCGTAGAAAAATTCCATTCCAAGGCGTCCAACTCCCCGTTTGTGGGAGCGAAGCTCTATGGAAGGGTTCACTATACCATCTGCAGCGGTGAGACAGTATATCGGGCAGAATAGGAGGAAACGAAGCGATGAAGACAATGTTAAAACGCGGCGCAGGCGTACTGATGCCGATTTTCAGCCTGCCGTCGCCGTATGGAATCGGTACGTTCGGACGGGCGGCGTATGAGTTTATTGATCAGTTAAAACGCGGACGCCAGACGTACTGGCAGGTGCTTCCGATGGGACCGACCTGCTACGGGGACAGCCCGTACCAGTCCTACTCTGCATTTGCGGGAAATCCGTATTTTATTGATCTGGATACGCTGAAAGACGAGAAACTTCTGACCCAGGATGAGATAGACGCCTGCTGGTGGTGCGACAAGCAGGATCAGGTCAAATATGACGCGCTGTATTATTACCGTTTTCCGCTTCTGCGCAAGGCGTATGAGCGGAGCAGCCATAAGGAAAGTGTGGAATATCAGGCATTTCTGGAAGAAAATGAAGAATGGCTGGACGACTATGCGCTCTACATGGCAGTCAAGGGTAAATATGAAGGAAAAGGCTGGATGGACTGGGACGAGGACATCCGGTTCCGCCGTTCGGAGGCGCTTTCGGCATGCCGCGAAGAGCTGGCAGAAGAAATAAATTACTGGAAGTTCTTACAGTTTAAGTTTTTTGAACAGTGGAAAAAATTAAAACAGTATGCAAAAGAAAAAGAACTTCAGATCGTCGGCGATATTCCGATTTACGTGGCGCTCGACAGCGCGGATGTCTGGAGCCACCCGGAGCTGTTCCAGCTCGACGAGGAAAATCTGACGCCGCTCAAGGTATCGGGTGTGCCGCCGGATGCATTTTCAGAGGATGGACAGCTCTGGGGCAACCCGCTTTACGACTGGGAGAAAATGGAACAAACCGATTTCGCCTGGTGGCGAAGCCGGATGAAAGCGTCCGCGAAGCTCTACGATGCGGTGCGGATCGACCATTTCATCGGCGTGGTGCAGTATTATGCAATCCCGTATGGCGCTGTGACTGCGAAAGACGGCGAGTGGGAGAAAGGTCCGGGCAAAAAGCTGACCGACGCACTTGACGAGGCGGCAGGCGAGACGAAGATCATCGCGGAGGATCTGGGTGTCTTCTGTCAGGAGGTCAAGGATCTGCTGGCAGAGACGGGCTATCCGGGCATGAAGATCATTGAGTTTGCGTTCAGTGGCGACCGTTTCAACGAGCATCTGCCGCACTGCTATGACCCGAACTCCGTAGTCTACGGTGGAACGCACGACAATGAGACGCTGGCGGGGTATTTTAAACCGGAAAAGCGTCAGT
Organism: Clostridium sp. AF02-29; assembly: GCF_934835585.1. Taxonomy (NCBI): domain Bacteria; kingdom Bacillati; phylum Bacillota; class Clostridia; order Eubacteriales; family Clostridiaceae; genus Clostridium; species Clostridium sp. AF02-29. The sequence continues at coordinate 63,913 of NZ_CAKVZK010000002.1, forward strand.
GGTGGGAACTTCAGTACATTGCCGATTACCTCGGTGCAGCACACCAGAGTGAGGTGGTAGACCGCGTGTTCCGCGCGGCATACGGTTCAGTCGCGAGCGTCGCCATTTTCCAGATGCAGGATGTGTTGAAACTCGATAACTGGGCGCGCATGAATACGCCGGGAACCCTCGGGGAAAACTGGCGCTGGCGTCTGGTTCCGGGGCAGTTTACGGATGAGCGGGCGGATTATTTGTCCTGGCTGGTGGATACGTTCGGAAGATTTTAGTTTTTGGCGTATTTAAATGCGAAGCCACGGCAAATTCCGTTACTGGGCACGTATGCGTGAACAGTAACTTGGTTTTTGTCGGATGGGAATAAAAACCCGTAAAATGCTTGCAAATTCGGGAAAAACCTGTAAAATATACATGGATTGCACCCGCCCGGGGCAAAGATGCACCTGGGGAGTATGAACGATTTGAACAGTATGAAAGGAAATTGCCATGATTAGTACAAGCAATGTAACACTGCGAGTAGGAAAGAAGGCGTTATTTGAGGACGTAAGCATTAAATTTATCGAGGGAAACTGCTACGGACTCATCGGTGCCAACGGTGCCGGAAAGTCTACCTTTTTACGAATCCTGTCCGGACAGCTGGAACCGACCAATGGTGAGGTTATCATCACACCGGGACAGAGACTTTCATTCTTACAGCAGGATCACTTTAAATATGACGCATATCCGGTACTTGATACCGTTATTATGGGAAATGCGAGACTCTACGAGATCATGAAAGAGAAGGAAGCCATCTACATGAAGGAAGACTTCTCCGAGGAGGACGGCGTCAAGGCTGCCGAGCTGGAGGGCGAGTTCGCCACGATGAACGGCTGGGAGGCAGAGTCCGACGCGGCGAACCTTTTAAATGGTCTGGGAATCGAGACGGATCTCCACTACAAACAGATGGCAGATCTGACCGGTGCCCAGAAGGTCAAAGTTCTTCTGGCACAGGCACTGTTCGGAAACCCGGACATCCTGCTTCTCGACGAGCCGACAAACCACTTGGATCTCGATGCGATCGCATGGCTCGAGGAGTTCTTGATCAACTTTGAGAATACGGTTATCGTGGTATCCCATGACCGTTACTTCTTAAATAAAGTCTGCACCCAGATCGCAGATATCGACTATGGCAAGATTCAGCTCTATGCCGGAAACTACGATTTCTGGTACGAGTCCAGCCAGCTGATGATCAAGCAGATGAAGGAAGCCAACAAGAAGAAGGAAGAGAAGATCAAGGAGCTGCAGGAGTTCATCCAGCGATTTTCTGCCAATGCTTCCAAGTCTAAGCAGGCAACCTCCAGAAAACGTGCTCTGGAGAAGATTGAGTTAGATGAGATCAAACCGTCCAGCCGTAAGTACCCGTATATCGACTTCCGTCCGGAACGTGAGATCGGTAATGAGGTATTAAGCGTAGAGAACCTGTCTAAGACTATCGATGGTGTGAAGGTTCTTGATAATATTTCCTTCATTCTCGGACGCGAGGACAAGGTAGCATTTGTAGGACCGAACGAGCAGGCAAAGACCGTTCTCTTCAAGATTCTTTCCGGCGAGATGGAGCCGGATGAGGGATCCTATAAATGGGGTCTGACCACCAGTCAGGCATATTTCCCGAAGGACAATTCGAAAGAGTTCGATAACGACGACACGATCGTAGACTGGCTGACCCAGTACTCTCCGGTTAAGGATGTGACCTATGTCCGCGGATTCTTAGGACGTATGCTGTTTGCCGGTGAGGACGGCGTGAAGAAGGTCCGCGTTCTTTCTGGTGGTGAGAAGGTGCGCTGCATGCTTTCTAAGATGATGATCTCCGGTTCCAATGTCCTGATTCTGGACGAGCCGACCGACCATCTGGATATGGAGTCCATTACCGCTCTGAACAACGGTATGATCAAGTTCCCGGGTGTGCTGTTATTCTCATCCCGTGACCACCAGATCGTTGAGACGACCGCAAACCGTATCATGGAAATCGTAAACGGCAAGCTGATCGATAAGATTACTACTTACGATGAGTATCTGGCAAACGATGAGATGGCGAGAAAACGTCAGGTATTTACTGTTACGGATAGTGAGGAAGAGGACGACTAAGAGCTGGAATCAAAGTGATTTAGACAAAAGTCTGAAAGATAAAAGACAGCCCCAGACGCTGCATGTGAGCGATGCCTGGAGCTGTCTTTTGCATATCTATGGTATCAATGTCCCGTTTTCACCGCGATCAATCCTTCTTATGGCGTGATTCCAGATAAACCAGGTAATTGATGTATTCGATCAACTGCTTTTTCGTGGAAGTCTGGAATGATGAGATACGCCCATTGACCTCTCCATAGGTGACATTTTTAAGAAATGGTTTCGCCATTTCGGGCGGATTCTTCGGGTAGGAGGTTCGACCGAGAATATAATCGGCGCTGACCTGGTAATAATCCGCCAGTTTTATCAGATGCCGAAGAGGCAGATCCGTCCGGTTTGTTTCATAGCGGGAATAGATTTGCTGAGTTGTACCCAGCAGACTGGAAATTTCCGCCTGCGTTTTTCCTTTGTCCTCCCGTAAATCACGGAGCCGGTCACCAGCAGCAATCATTTAAAGCACCTCCCGCATACATCAAATATTTGTGAAAACAATCTATCATACAAGTATGCGCAGAACTAAAAGATACAATTAACTGGTGTAGAAACAGTAAAAAATACATTTATAAAAATGTAAACAAAAAAAGAATATCCGCTCTATGGAATAAAACGGCAGCCGGGTTTTTGTTTTACTGTTTACAGTCTGCCCGAATTAGTTTAAAATAAAAGGAAACAGGCAATTCTGCTTTGAATGAAAACGGGCAGGATTGTGGATAAGAAACAGAAAGCGAGGACAATTTTCATGAGTCAGAAGCCAGTTCTGGTAATCATGGCGGCTGGTATGGGCAGCCGGTATGGCGGCTTGAAGCAGATTGATCCGGTCGATCGGGAAGGAGATCTGATCATCGATTTTTCGATCTTCGACGCAGTCGAGGCTGGATTCGAAAAGGTCGTATTTATTATCAAGAAATCGATTGAGAAAGAGTTTAAGGAACATATCGGAAACCGCATGGAAAAGCACGTGCAGGTGGAGTATGTGTATCAGGAAAATGACCGCCTTCCGGATGGATTTGAGGTTCCGGAGGGACGCGTCAAACCATGGGGAACCGGTCATGCGATTCTCTGCTGCAGCGAGGTGATCGACGGACCGTTTGCGGTGATCAACGCGGATGATTACTATGGAAAATCGGCGTTCAAGGCGATCTATGATCGTCTGGCATCCTGCGGTGATGATGACAAATATCAGTATGCGATGGTTGCCTATCATCTCTACAACACATTGACGGAAAACGGGCATGTGGCGCGCGGCGTCTGTACGGTGGATGCGGATGGACATCTGGCGGATATCCACGAGAGAACGCGCATCGAGAAGCACGGCGATCAGGCGGAATATACCGAGGATGACGGCGCAACCTGGGAGCAGCTGGGGGAGGATACGCTTGTATCGATGAACCTCTGGGGCTTTACTTCCAGCATCTTAAAGGAGTTAAAGGCGCGCTTTGTTCCATTTTTGGAGAAAAACCTGTCGGTAAATCCACTCAAATGTGAGTATTTCCTCCCGTTTGTGGTGGATGAACTTCTGAAAGAGGGGAAAGCCGAGGTGACCGTGTTAAAGAGCGTGGACCGCTGGTACGGCGTGACCTACAAGGAAGATAAGAAGATGGTGACAGACGCGATCCAGGGGATGAAGGACGGCGGTCTGTATCCGAAAAAACTTTGGGAAGAGTAAGAATGAAGAGATAGGTATCAGGAAGGAAAAATGGGTATGAGCAAGTTGATGAAAAGCCTGCCGTTTCGGCTGGCGCTGGGTGTAGCGATCGGTATTATTGCCGGTCTTATAGCAAATGAAAGTTTTATGAATCTCGTTGTGACGCTGAATTATATTTTTGGGCAGATTATTTCGTTCTGTGTACCGCTGATCGTCATCGGCTTTATTGCCCCGTCGATCACGAAGCTTGGAAAGAATGCCTCCAGATTGCTTGGAGTAGCGCTGATTCTGGCGTATACATCGTCTCTTGGCGCGGCGCTGTTTTCGATGGCAGCCGGATATACGCTGATTCCGCATATGTCGATTCAGTCGGCAGTCGATGGACTGCGCAGTCTGCCGGAGGTTGTCTTTAAATTGGACATTCCGCCGATCATGGGCGTCATGAGTGCGCTGGTATTTTCCGTTATGATTGGTCTGGCAGCGACCTGGACCAAGGCGGTGACGGTAACGAAACTCTTAGACGAGTTCCAGAAGATCGTTCTGGAGATAGTACAGAAGATTGTCATTCCGATTCTTCCGATTTACATCGCATTTACGTTCTGTTCCCTGGCATATGAGGGAACCATCACAAAACAGGCTCCGATCTTCATTTCGGTTATCCTGATTGTTATGGCAGGCCACTATATCTGGATGGCGCTGCTGTATACACTGGCTGGTATTTACTCTGGCCGTGACCCGAGAGGCGTTATTAAGCATTATGGTCCGGCATATCTGACGGCAGTCGGTACGATGTCTTCTGCGGCGACCCTGGCAGTGGCGCTCAGTTGTGCCAAAAAGGCAGAGCCGCTTCGTGACGATATGGTTGATTTCGGTATTCCGCTGTTTGCGAATATCCATCTGTGCGGTTCGGTTCTGACCGAGGTATTCTTTGTCATGACGGTATCCAAGATTTTGTACGGCGCTCTCCCGGATATGATGACGATGGTTCTGTTCTGTGTTCTTTTAGGTGTATTTGCCGTAGGTGCACCGGGGGTTCCGGGCGGTACGGTTATGGCATCCCTGGGACTGATCACCGGTGTCCTCGGTTTCGATGCGACTGGAACGGCGCTGATGCTGACGATCTTTGCGCTTCAGGACAGTTTTGGTACTGCCTGTAACGTAACGGGTGACGGTGCGCTGACCCTGATGCTGACGGGATATGTGGAGAGACATGGGATTAAACATCAGAATTTACACGTAGATTTATAAAAATGAGAGAGGTGGGGCAGGCAGCAGCCGCCCCGAAACAGGTCTGTGAATGCGCCGCTGGCTCTTCGCACTATCGTTGTCCGCTTGCTTTCACTACACTTGTTCGTCTGTGTCGGACTTGCGTCCGCCCCATTCGGATAAGCGTGTTCAAGATGCGTACAACTGATAGGCGAAAGCCTGCTCTGCATCCACAGACCTGTTTCGGAGCGGCTGCCACCTGCCTGCTGTCTTTTTATGTATCGGAAAAACCTTATTTGATAAAAAGGAGAGATAGAATGAAAAAAATGATTTCCTGGAACGTAAACGGCTTGCGGGCGTGTGTGGGAAAGGGATTTCTGGATGTATTTCATGAGCTGGATGCGGATATTTTCTGTATTCAGGAGAGCAAGCTGCAGGAAGGGCAGATTGATCTGGAGCTTCCGGGGTATTATCAGTATTGGAGCTATGCGGAGAAGAAAGGATATTCGGGAACGGCGTTGTTTTCGAAGGAGGAGCCGCTTAGCGTGAGCTACGGTCTTGGTATTGAGAAGCACGATCATGAAGGGCGCGTTATTACGGCGGAGTACCCGGATTATTATGTGGTGACCTGCTATACGCCGAACTCCCAGAATGAGTTGGCGAGACTTCCGTATCGGATGCAGTGGGAGGATGATTTCCGCCAGTTTTTGAAGAAGCTGGAGGAGAAAAAGCCGGTTATTTTCTGTGGGGATCTGAATGTGGCACACACGGAGATTGACCTGAAAAATCCAAAGACGAACCGGAAAAATGCCGGATTTACGGATGAGGAGAGAAGCAAGTTTACGGAGCTTCTGGACTCTGGATATATCGACACGTACCGCTATTTTTACCCGGATAAAGAGGGCGTTTATTCCTGGTGGTCGTACCGGTTTAAGGCACGCGAGAAGAATGCTGGGTGGCGGATTGATTATTTCTGTGTTTCCAAGAGCCTGAAGGACCGGCTGGCGGGCACGCAGATTCATACGGAGATACTGGGTTCGGATCACTGCCCGGTAGAATTACAGATAAAGGATCGGGATGAGACATGAATTTACTGACAGCAGAACATCTGAAAAAATCATATACGGAACGGCTGCTTTTTGATGACGTGGCATTTTCCATCGGTGAAGGTGATAAGATTGGTCTCATCGGCATCAACGGAACCGGAAAATCTACTCTTCTAAAGATTGTAGCCGGTCTGGAAGAGCCGGATGAGGGTACGGTGGTAAAGGGACGAAATCTCTATATCCGTTATCTGCCTCAGAATCCGGAGTTTGAACCGGGACGGACCGTCTTAGACTGCGTGATCCGGGAAAATATGGCGCATGAGCACGCCTGGGATCTCGAGGGCGATGCGAAATCCATGCTGAATAAGCTTGGAATCACTGATTATAGTGCCAAGGTGGAGACACTTTCGGGCGGACAGAGAAAGCGCGTTGCGCTCGCAGCGGTGCTGTTATCGACGGCGGATCTGTTGATTTTAGACGAGCCGACGAACCATCTGGACAGTGCGATGGCGGACTGGCTGGAAGAGTACCTGAAAAAATTCCGCGGCGCGCTTCTGATGATCACGCACGACCGGTATTTCCTTGATAACGTGACGAACCGCATCGTCGAACTGGACAAGGGAAAGCTGTACAGTTATCAGTCCGGTTATGAGGGCTATCTGGAATTAAAGGCAGAGCGCGAGGCGATGGCGGTGAGCTCGGAGCAGAAACGGCAGAATATCCTGCGGACGGAGCTGGCGTGGATCCGGCGCGGCGCACAGGCACGCAGCACGAAGCAGAAAGGGCGTATTCAGCGCTTCGAGGCGTTGAGTGCGGTGGAAGCGCCGAAAGTAGATGGAAATGTGGAGATGAGCTCGATTTCCAGCCGTCTCGGACGGACCACGGTCGAGGCACACCATCTTCATAAGGCGTATGGTGACCGCCTCCTGATCGATGATTTTTCCTATATCTTCTTGAAGGATGACCGCATCGGCATCATCGGACCGAACGGCAGCGGCAAATCGACGCTGATGAAGATGATTACCGGCTGGGTGAAACCGGATTCGGGCGAGACGATCATCGGCCAGACCGTAAAAATGGGTTATTTTTCACAGGAAAACGAAGATATGGATCAGTCGATGCGCGTGATCGACTACATTAAAAATGTGGCAGAGTACGTGCGGACGGCGGACGGGCTGGTATCGGCATCCCAGATGTTGGAACGGTTCCTGTTCCCGTCCCATATGCAGTACACGCTGATCGGCAAGCTATCGGGCGGCGAGCGGCGCAGGCTCTATCTGCTCCATATCCTGATGGGCGCGCCAAACGTCCTTCTGCTCGACGAGCCGACCAACGACCTCGATATCGGCACGCTGACGATTCTGGAGGATTATCTGGATCATTTCCAGGGGATCGTGATTACGGTATCGCATGACCGGTATTTCCTTGACCGCGTAGTGCGCCGGATCTTCGCCTTTGAGGGCGGCGGCGCGATCCGTCAGTATGAGGGCGGCTATACCGACTATCAGGCAGCCTGCGGGGAACGCATAGCGGCAGAGATGGAGGCATCTGGGACGGCATCCGGTCAGGAACGCGGCAGAGGCCAGAAGGCCGGAGGCGCTTCTGGTGCGGGAACGTCAGATGCAGCGGAGACGGCAAAGGATAAAAACCGCGGCCGCCAGCGCGAGAAAAAGCTCAAATTCAGCTATATGGAGCAGAAAGAGTGGGAGACGATCGAGGATGATATCGCGGCGCTGGAAGAGGCAATCGCGGATCTGGAGCAGCAGATGCAGGACTCTGCCCGCGATTATACGGCTCTGAACGGCATCATAAAGGAAAAAGAGGAAAAAGAAGCTCTTTTGGAAGAAAAGATGGACCGCTGGATGTATCTGAACGATCTGGCGGAGAAAATAGAAGCGCAGGCGGCTGCTCACAAATAGGCACTTTTGGAACCGAAAGTGCCGTATGAAAACGTGGAGGTGGCGGATTTTGCCGATTTGGAATGCGAAGCATCGGCAAAATCCTGTTACAGTCTGCATATGTGTGGACTGTAACAGGCGCAGGCGGCTGCTCACAAATAGGCACTTTTGGAACCGAAAGTGCCGTATGAAAACGTGGAGGTGGCGGATTTTGCCGATTTGGAATGCGAAGCATCGGCAAAATCCTGTTACAGTCTGCATATGTGTGGACTGTAACAGGCGCAGGCGGCTGCTCACAAATAGGCACTTTTGGAACCGAAAGTGCCGTATGAAAACGTGGAGGTGGCGGATTTTGCCGATTTGGAATGCGAAGCATCGGCAAAATCCTGTTACAGTCTGCATATGTGTGGACTGTAACAGGCGCAGGCGGCTGCTCACAAATAGGCACTTTTGGAACCGAAAGTGCCGTATGAAAACGTGGAGGGGATACAGGTGAAAGCAGAAAAAATCGTGAGACAGAAGATAAGAACCCCTGATTTTACACCGGGAATCAAGCGGACAGAGACGGGAATGCACTTGTGCGTCGAGGCACCGGGGACATTCTGCCGTCTGGCAATTTATGAGACAGGTAAAAAACAGGGTGTCCGGATCCCATTTTCCCCGGAAGAACGGGTGGGGGATCTCTGGATGATGGAGCTTGCGGGCGATGATTTTTCAGGACTGGAATACACGATCGAGACTGAGCAGGGGGAGCTGCCGGATCCGTGCGGGCGCATCTATACAGGACATGAGCGCTGGGGCGATTTAAAAGCGGCGCTCCGTCCGGTGCGCTGCCGTTTCCCGGAAGAAACGTATGACTGGGAAATGGATCAGCCGCTGAAACATCCGTATGATGAGACGATCCTGTACCGGCTGCATGTGCGTGGATTTACCCGTCATACTTCTTCCGGCACCGGGGAGCGGGGAACGTTCCGTGCGCTGACGGAGAAAATTCCCTATTTAAAGGAATTGGGTATCACAGCAGTTGAATTAATGATGCCGAATGAATTTCAGGAAGTGATGATGGAGGATGGGGCAGACGGGAATCCGTATGCGACCGGGACACCGACCGGACGGCTCAATTACTGGGGCTATGGGGCGGGATACCTGTTTGCGCCGAAAGCTTCGTACACATCCGGGAAAGAGAAAGAACCGGAGCGGGAATTTAAGGATCTGGTGAAAGAATTTCATAAAAATGATATTGAAGTTCTGGTTGAGCTTTATTTTACCGGCGAGGAGAGCGCGGCACTGGCGCAGGAGGCGGTTCGTTTCTGGGTTTACGAGTATCATGTGGATGGCGTGCACCTGTCCGGGTTTGCGCCGGCCGAACTGCTGGCGTCGGATCCGCTGTTAGCCGATACGAAGCTATTAGCTGGTTCCTGGGATGGCGTGCGTGTGCCAAAAACGGCAGCGGCACCGAAGTCGCGGGAGCGCCGCTGGCATCTGGGCGAGTACAATGAAGGATTTTTGATCGATATGCGCCGGGTATTAAAGGGCGATGAGGATCAGGTCGGCCGTCTCATTTACCAGACACGCCGGAATCCGGACGCGTATGGAGTGATCAACTATATGGCGGCGACAAATGGCTTTACGATGATGGATATGGTTTCCTGTGAGCAGAAGCACAACGAAGCGAACGGGGAGAATAACCGGGACGGAAGCGATTATAATTATACGTGGAACTGCGGCGTCGAGGGCACGACGCGGAAAAAGAAGATTGTGCAGATGCGGAAAAAACAGCTCCGCAACGCATTTTTGTTGCTCTTTCTGAGCCAGGGAACGCCGATGTTTTTAGCGGGCGATGAGTTCGGCAATTCCCAGAACGGCAACAATAATGCTTACTGTCAGGACAATGAGATTTCCTGGCTCAACTGGCATCAGCTGGAGACAAACCGGGATATTTACGAATTTGTAAAATATATGATAGCGTTCCGCAAAGCGCATCCAGTGTTCCATCTGCCGGTGGAGCCGAAAAATATTGATTACCTCGTCTGCGGACACCCGGACGTTTCCTACCACGGCGTCAAAACATGGTGCCCGGAGTTTGAAAACTTCCGCCGCCAGCTCGGCATTCTCTACTGCGGCGAGTACGGGCGAAGAGCGGACGGCACCAGCGATGACTATTTCTTTGTCGCCTACAATATGCACTGGGAGCCGCATGAATTTGATCTTCCGAAACTTCCGAAGGGAATGCAGTGGACTCTGTGCATCAACACAGACGATGCAGACAATAACGGAATCTGTCCGCCGGAAAGCCTGGAGGCAGGGCAGGAGCCGCAGGAAGAGCTTCGTCAGTATATGGTTCCGCCGCGGAGTATTCTGGTATTTCGCAGCTTTAAGCCAATTTCCGGTCCGGCATCCGAAAAGGATGGCAAGAAAGTCGGGAAAGTGGTAAAATCGGTAAAACGGCAGAATGTCAGAAAAGAACCGGCAAAGGAAGCGGAGACTGTGGTTGCGGCAGTGCGCGAACTGTAAGAACGGAATTGAAAGAGGATAAAGCAAGTTGAAAAAGAAACTTTTTAGAGGGCTGGCAGCCGCCCTGTGTGCTGCCATGATGGCAGGGAGCGTGGCGCTTCCGGCATATGCGGCGGGTCCGTCACGGGAGTCGGTTCCCTATGCGGATTCCTATGCCTCCTATCAGTGGGCTTTTTTAAATACAGGTGAACTGCGTCTGGTGCCGAGCCATACGGCGGCAGTGGATGCAGCGATTGGGGCGATTACCGGCAGCCCGGCGCTCTCAGCAGATGGAACGGTCCGTTCTCTGGAAGGGATCGATATGAATATTGTCCCGGCATGGAAGAAATATGACGCGAAAAGTGGAAAACGTCAGGTGATTGTGGCGCTGATTGATACGGGGGTTGACATAACTCACCCGGAGCTTAGCGGTTCGATCTGGACGAATACGGGGGAAATTCCGGGCGATGGCATTGACAATGACGGAAATGGTTATATCGATGACGTTTACGGCTGGAATTTCTATGATAATAATGCCCAGGTATTTACCGGGACGGATGACAATCATGGTACCCACTCGGCGGGCACGATCGCGGCGGCGAGAAATGGAGTCGGAACGGTTGGAATCTGCGATCCGGCGTATGTGAAGGTCATGGTGATCAAGACGCTTGGAACATCGTCCGGTGTCGGAACCGTCAGCAACGTGGTTAAGGCGATCCGGTATGCGCAGGCGAACGGCGCGTCGATCTGCAATCTGAGCTTTGGCACGATGAAATATAGCGAGGAGCTGTATCAGGCGATCAAGGATTCGGGGATGCTGTTTATTGTGGCGGCTGGAAACGGCGACGCCTCCGGCAATGGCTACAGCATCGATGAGCAGCCGATGTACCCGGCAAGCTTTGAACTGGACAATATCATTTCCGTGGCAAACCTGCGCTTTGACGGTCAGCTCGACCGTGCGTCCAATTACGGAGTGAGAAGCGTGGATCTGGCAGCGCCGGGCAATTATATCCTGAGTACGATCACGGGCAATGACTATGCCTACATGAGCGGCACGTCGATGGCGGCACCGATGGTAACCGGAACGGCGGCAATGCTGTACTCCTGCGATGCGTCCCTGTCGCTTATGGATGTGAGAAACCGTATTCTGCAGTCGGCGCGGCCGCTTGAGAGTCTGTCCGGCAAGGTGGCAACCGGAGGTATGCTGGATGCCGGGGCGGCGATGCCGTAGATGAGAAAAACGAAAAGAAAGATTGTTAAAAAAATATTGAAATTCTCGTTTGTATGTGATACTATGACCGGGTGAGATAATTACTCCACAGATTCATATGTTTATATGTATGAAGACGGAGTAATTACCATGATTTCTTCGGGGCAGGGCGAAATTCCCTACCGGCGGTATAGTCCGCGAACCGCGACGGCGGCCGATTCGGTGAGATTCCGAAACCGACAGTATAGTCTGGATGAGAGAAGAGGCAGGAGTCAGAGAGTGTACCGCTTGAGCGTAAGCAGGCTGGTGTACATCGGCTAAGTTGTGATTTATCATCCCAGGTCCCGAACGACCGGGATTTTTTAGTTTTACAAATGCAGCTAGTCCGGCACTTGATTCATACTCCTCCTTCGGAGAAATGAGTTTTAAAACCGAAAGGAGATTTAAGATGAAGACAGGAAAATGGAGTATTCAAAAATTGATTTATACGGCGATGCTGGCAGCGGTTGCTGGCGTGCTGATGTCATTGGAATTTTCGGTTCCGATGATGCCGCCGTTTTATAAGGTGGATTTCAGTGATGTACCGTCTGTGATTGCCGTGTTTCTGATGGGACCGGTATCCGGTATCTGTGTAGAAGTCATCAAGCTGTTAATCAAGCTGATTACTGTCGGAACTAACACGATGTACGTCGGTGAGCTGGCCAATCTGATTGCGGCGTTCCTGTTCGTATGGCCGCTGTGGTTCCTCTATCAGAAGCTGGGCGCTAACCGTAAGGCAGCTGTAGAAGCACTTCTGCTCAGTATCGTGATCCGCACCGCGTGTGCATGCTTTATCAATGCGAATATTACACTTCCGTTATATGCGAAAGCGATGAGCCTGCCGCTGGATGAAGTGATCCGCATGGTAGCGTCGGTCAACCCGGCGATCAAAGACCTGAATGGATTTATCATCCTGGCGACGATCCCATTCAACGTATTGAAAGTGGGACTCAACTATATCGTTGGACAGCTTTTGTTTGTACGCCTGCGTGCGGCGAAGATTGTGCCGAAAGCAGTATAAAATGAAATAAGAGGAATGGTTTGACGGATTTGGCTGTTTGCTGTGAAACGGCAGAACCATTTCATAGAAAGGATTGTCGGGAAACCGCTGGGAAAGCTGCCTGGGGGAGAATCCCGGACAATCCTTTTTGTTTGATGGAACGTGCAAAGACATATCTGTTTTTATAAGAGGAGGAGATACTATGATACGTAACTATAGAGATTTGACAAGATGGGAAATGGAGCAGGTGGACCGTGAGAACACGATTGTCCTGATTCCGCTCGGGGCTCTGGAACAGCACGGCAATCAGGCACCACTGGGAACGGATGATATTATCGCGGAGGCGATGAGTCAGGAGATCAAAAAGGCGCTGGAGGCAGAGGGGGAAGAAGACTTCCCGATGCTGCTGTTTCCGGTGATTCCGGTGGGCTTAAGTACAGAGCATAAGAATTTCTGCGGTTCGGTTACAGTCCGGCCGGACACTTACTATCATCTCTTATATGATATATGCGTCAGCCTGGCGCATCACGGTTTTAAGAAGCTGGCTTTTTTGGTATGCCATGGTGGGAATGCGCCGATTGCGCAGGTTTTAAGCCGGGAACTTCGGAGTGAGCTGGGGATTGCACCGTTTATCCTTTCAGCGGGGGCATTTGGTCATCCGGATGTAAAAGCAACGATTTCAAAGGGGAATATCTGGGATTTCCACGGTGGAGAGATGGAGACATCGATGGTAATGGCGGTCGATGAGAGTCTTGTGAAGCTGGAACTTTCGGAAGCGGGAGAGCCGACGGCGTTTGAGAAGACCCGCGCCCTGAAGCCATACGGTCCGGTTTCGATCGGCTGGGTGTCGGAGGACTGGAAAACAAAAGACGGATCGCCGATTGGAATTGGGGGAGATCCGTCTGGTGCAAGCGCCGAGAAGGGGCGAATTATATTAGAGACGAGTGCGCGGGAACTGGTCCCGGGGCTGTTAGATATCCGGGATTGGAATGAATAGGAATCAAACTTAAAAACGGGGTGCCTATGTCATCCGAATACCAGTGTTATTTACCAGATTCCCAGCGTCCGGATGCACCGCATGGTAATACCAGTCCGGTGCGGGTAACCGGAATTCCCAGCTCGTCCGATTTTACTGTGCCGCCGTGGGTGGAGGCAACTTCGGTTGAGAGCATATAGGTCAGGACGGACGGCGCCAGCCCGGTGGTGTAGGAGTTGATGAGGAAGAAGAGCGGGTTGTCCGATAACAGTTTCGTGCAGAGCTGCACGAACGGGTAAATCGAAGTTTCGATCTTCCAGATCTCGCCTTTCGGTCCGCGGCCGTAGGACGGCGGGTCCATGATGATTCCGTCGTAATGGTTGCCGCGGCGGATCTCACGCTCAACAAATTTCACACAGTCATCGACGATCCAGCGGATGGGTGCATTTTCCAGCCCGGAGGAACGGGAGTTTTCCTTCGCCCAGGCTACCATGCCCTTGGAGGCGTCCACATGGGTCACGCTGGCGCCGGCTGCGGCTGCCGCCAGGGTAGCGCCGCCTGTGTAGGCAAAGAGGTTTAAAACCTTGATTGGGCGTCCGGCATTGCGGATGCGGTCACCGAACCAGTCCCAATTTGCCGCCTGCTCCGGGAAGAGACCTGTGTGCTTGAAGCTGAACGGTTTTAAGTTAAAGGTCAGTTCTTTGTAATGGATCGACCACTGCTCCGGCAGGTCGAAAAATTCCCATTCGCCGCCGCCCTTGGAGCTTCTGTGGTAGTGTCCGTTCATCTTTTTCCAGCCGCGGTGTGTCTTGGGGGTGTTCCAGATAACCTGCGGGTCCGGGCGAACCAGAAGATAGTCGCCCCACCGCTCCAGTTTCTCTCCTTCGGAGCAGTCAATCACTTCATAATCGTTCCATCCATCTGCAATCCACATAAAATTTTATCCTTTCAAAAAAATGAGGCGCAAACCCCGGAAAAGGGTATCTGCCGCCTTTATAATCGGTGTTATCCATAAGCCATTTCTAACCAAAACGCAGTCTGTCTGACCGGAAAACGGTTCAGTTGAAATGCATACCTAATTATATCGGTCATTGATTGGCGTGTCAAACCTTTTGAACGGCTTCCTGCCAAAAAAGTAAATAAATTGAAAGATAAATCTCCTTGAAGATTCCTACATCTCCTGTTAAAATGTATATTAGGTAAATGATAGATTGCACGTATCTGGAACAAAACAAGGCGTTATAAGCATCTGATGCGGTCTCCACACGACGGGAAGTGTGCGAATGCGCAGCAGGTGGGAGAATAGACGTTATCAATCGTGAACTGGGAGGGCTTGTATATGAAGAAACAGAAACTGGCAGTCTGCGTCCTTTCCGCAGCGCTGATGATAGGGGCGGCGACCCTGACATCTTACGCGGCAGAAGGCTGGCAGCAGTCTGGAAACAGCTGGATATATGTGGACAACAATGGCAATAAGGTGACGAATACCTGGAAGAAGGGCGCAGACAATCTCTGGCGCTATCTCGATTCCCAGGGCAACATCGCGTCGAACTGCTGGGTGGACGACGAATACTTTGTCGAGAGTACCGGCATCATGGCGACTGACAAGTGGCTGAAATTGCCGAAGCGCAATCCGGCATGGAACGAGACTTCCGCTACGACGGTCTGGTACTATTTCTCCACCAGCGGAAAGATGGTATCCGACGGCTGGTCCAAGATCGGCGGCAAGTACTATTACTTCGACGGTGATGGAGCGATGCAGACCGGCTGGGTGGATGATGACACCTACTACACGAATGCAGATGGTGTCATGCAGATCGGCTGGGCATATCTGGAAGATCCGGATGATACCAAAAAGGACGATGATGAAGTGAAACCCGGCGACGACGATGAGGATCATCATTGGTACTACTTTCAGAGTTCAGGAAAGAAATATGTGCCTTCTTTAGGCGGTGCCAAATATAAACAGTATAAGATTGACGGAACCTACTACTGCTTCGACGAAAACGGAGCGATGCAGACCGGCTGGGTCGATATGGGAAATTCCTCTGGATTTGCAAATTACCGTTATTATCAGAGCAACGGTCAGGTACAGACTGGCTGGCTCTCCACGACTCCGCCGGAGGATGATGATTACAATCTGGATCTCGGCAGCGATGTACAGTGGTATTATTTTTCAAGCAACGGCGAGCCGAAGGTGGGTCCGAAGATTTCTGACGCTTCGACGAGCAACCTGGTCCGCATCAACAATATTACCTACTTATTTAATGAGAAGGGCAACCCGGTCTATGGTCTGAGACGTCTGGAGGTAGGAACGAGCGGTCAGTATGCCTGCTATTTCTTCGGCGCGGACAAGGCGACCAGCTCAGTCGTAAAAGGCAAGGGAAATGTAGTAGAGGGCGACGGAACGACCGGACAGTTCTATTTCGCTGACAGCGGCAACAAGGCTGGACGCGGCTACTCAGGTGTGGAGGATGGATTCCTGTACTACATGGGTAAGCTTCAGAAGGCAGACAGCGGTACCAAGTATGAAGTCATTGAAGTCAATGACAAAAACTATCTGGTAACGACGAGCGGCAAGGTAGTGAAATCCAGCACCGTGAAGGATGCGAACGGCACAAAGTTTAAGACAAGCTCTGCGGGTGTTGTCACAGAGGTGGACGGCACAAGCGACGATGGCAGCGACGAGGCTAGAACCCCGGTGGAACCGACGTATTGGGAGGATTAATTAAAAAAGCTGGGAGTCTTCTCGACTGAGATAAAATTTCTGCATGGAAATATATTCTTGTGGATAAACAGGAGTTTCTTCTATATAAAAGGTGTAATTACCCACCGGAAGAAGAAACTCCTGTTTTTTCTTGAAAAATATAGATTTTTTCTTAAAAAAACACTTGCATTTCCCAGAAAGCTGTGTTATTATAACGAAGCTGTGGCATGATAGCGATGAAACGAGAGGTTGCTGCTTATGATAAGCAGGTTATTCCGCGGAGCGAATGTCAAGTTAGGAAACTGGCGACAAGTCACTGTACAAGAATAGAGTATCCTGAAGACAAATGACGGATTTGGTGTGTGGACTGCGAGGACACACACGGGTATGTGTACAGTCACCGCTTGTCGTGCTTAATAGTACGAAAAGGAGGCGACTTTTTTTATGGCAAGTCAAGTAATGAGAATCACACTGAAAGCTTATGATCATCAGCTGGTAGATACATCCGCTGCAAAAATCATTGAGACTGTAAAGAAAAACGGATCAAAGGTGAGTGGACCGGTGCCGCTGCCAACTAAGAAAGAGGTAGTAACCATTCTGCGAGCAGTTCATAAGTACAAAGATTCCAGAGAGCAGTTCGAGCAGAGAACTCATAAGAGACTCATCGATATCATTGCTCCGAGCCAGAAGACAGTTGATGCACTGCAGAGACTGGAAATGCCGGCTGGCGTGTCCATCAACGTAAAGATGAAAAACAAATAATTAAGAATCCTATACTAGTTTAGATAGAGACATCTGGACAGTTCTAGGATGAACGCGGGAGTTTGACGAACGCGTTCCGCTGTAGAAAAACAGGAGGTCAGATTAATGAAGAAAGCGATTTTAGCTACCAAAGTCGGAATGACTCAAATCTTCAACGAAGACGGAGTTTTAACTCCAGTAACCGTTCTTCAGGCTGGACCGTGTGTTGTTACACAGGTTAAGACAGAAGAGAACGATGGCTACAAAGCAGTACAGGTTGGTTTTGTAGACAAGAGAGAAAAACTTGTGACAAAGCCGGTTAAGGGTCATTTTGACAAGGCAGGCGTTGCTTACAAGAGATATGTAAGAGAGTTCCGCTTAGAGAATGCTGAAGAGTATTCTGTAAAAGACGAAATCAAGGCAGACATCTTCGCAGCAGGCGATAAAATTGATGCAACTGCTATTTCCAAAGGTAAAGGTTTCCAGGGTGCCATCAAGAGACACGGCCAGCACAGAGGACCGATGGCTCACGGTTCCAAGTTCCATCGTCATCAGGGTTCCAACGGTTCTGCAACCACACCGGGACGCGTATTTAAGGGCAAAGGAATGCCGGGTCACATGGGCAGCGTAAAAGTAACTGTTCAGAACCTGGAGGTTGTTAAGGTTGATACTGAGAACAACTTACTCCTTGTTAAAGGCTCTGTACCGGGACCGAAGAAATCCTTAGTAACAATCAAAGAGACAGTAAAGGTCGCTAGATAAGGCTTTTACGGGAAAGGAGGAACATACAGATGGCAAACGTATCTGTTTTCAATTTAGAAGGCAACGAAGTTGGCACATTAGAACTGAATGATGCTGTATTCGGTGTAGAAGTAAATGAACATCTGGTTCACATGGCAGTTGTAGCACAGCTTGCTAACAAACGTCAGGGAACTCAGAAAGCAAAAACCCGTTCCGAAGTTTCCGGCGGTGGTAAGAAACCGTGGAGACAGAAAGGTACCGGACATGCAAGACAGGGTTCAACAAGAGCTCCGCAGTGGACGGGCGGCGGCGTAGTATTCGCTCCGACACCACGTGATTATACAATCCGTTTAAATAAGAAAGAGAAGAGAGCTGCTCTTAAATCTGCTCTGACAAGCCGTGTAAACGAGAACAAGTTCATCGTAGTTGAGGCTATGAACTTCGACGAGATCAAGACAAAGAAATTTGTTGAGGTTATGAACAACCTGAAAGTAAACAAAGCTTTAGTTGTTCTGGATGAGGCTTGTGACAAGGCTGTATTATCCGCTAGAAACGTGGCAGACGTTAAGACTGCTTCCGTAAGCACCATCAACGTTTACGATATCCTGAAATACAACACAGTAGTAGCAACCAAGGCTGCTGTAGCTTCTATCGAGGAGGTATATGCATAATGGCAAACGTACAGTACTATGACGTAATCCTCAAACCGGTTGTAACTGAGAAGAGTATGAATGCTATGACAGACAAGAAATACACCTTCCTGGTACACACCGAGGCAAACAAAACTATGATCAAAGAAGCCGTTGAGAAGATGTTCCCGGGCACCAAAGTTAAGAGTGTCAACACCATGAACATGGACGGCAAGACAAAGAGAAGAGGCATGACATTCGGTAAGACAGCTGCAACAAAGAAAGCTATCGTTCAGCTGACCGAGGACAGCAAAGAGATCGAGATCTTCGCTGGTTTATAATTCATCCTCAATAGACAATTATACGACGAACACTATGTCGTGAAAAACATGAAGAAACGCCAGGAGGCGTTGAACGAAAGGAGTCAAAGTCATGGGAATTAAATCTTACAGCCCATATACACCTTCCAGAAGACATATGACCGGCTCTGATTTCTCTGAGATTACAAAATCCACACCGGAGAAATCCTTAGTAGTTTCTTTAAAGAAGAACGCAGGTCGTAACAACCAGGGTAAAATCACCGTTCGTCACAGAGGCGGCGGTTCCAGAAGAAAATATAGAATCATCGACTTCAAGAGAAATGCAAAAGACGGTATCGCAGCAACCGTACTTGGTATCGAGTACGATCCGAACCGTACAGCAAACATCGCTCTGATCTGCTACGCAGACGGCGAGAAAGCTTATATCCTTGCTCCGGCTGGTTTACAGGTTGGACAGAAGGTTATGAGCGGTGCAGAGGCTGAGGCAAAAGTTGGTAACTGCTTACCGCTTTCTGAAATCCCGGTTGGTGCACAGATTCACAACATCGAGCTTCTTCCGGGCAAGGGTGGTCAGCTGGTTCGTTCCGCTGGTAACTCTGCTCAGTTAATGGCTAAAGAAGGCAAATATGCAACCCTTAGATTACCGTCCGGAGAGATGAGAATGGTTCCGATCAGCTGCCGCGCTACTATCGGTGTAGTTGGCAACGGCGACCACAACCTGATCAATATCGGTAAGGCTGGTAGAAAACGTCACATGGGTATTCGTCCGACTGTCCGCGGTTCTGTTATGAACCCGAATGACCATCCGCATGGTGGTGGTGAGGGCAAGACCAGTATCGGTCGTCCAGGTCCTTGCACACCTTGGGGCAAACCGGCACTCGGCCTGAAGACCAGAAAGAAAAACAAACAGTCTAATAAGTTAATCGTAAGAAGAAGAAACGGTAAACAGTAATAGGAGGTATACTAATGGGTCGTTCATTAAAAAAAGGACCATTTGCAGATGCTCATCTTTTAAAGAAAGTAGATGAGATGAACGCAGCAGGACAGAAACAGGTTATCAAAACCTGGTCCCGCCGTTCCACAATCTTCCCGCAGATGGTTGGACATACAATCGCAGTTCACGATGGTAGAAAACATGTTCCGGTATACGTGACAGAGGACATGGTTGGACATAAACTCGGTGAGTTCGTAGCCACTAGAACTTACAGAGGCCACGGAAAAGACGAGAAGAAAGCAGGACGTAAGTAAGTTACGCTTGAAAGGAGGTTTCACCAATGGCTAAAGGACATAGATCCCAGATTAAAAGAGAAAGAAATGCTAATAAGGATACGAGACCGTCGGCTAAGCTGTCTTACGCCAGAGTATCCGTTCAGAAAGCATGCTTCGTATTAGATGCCATCAGAGGCAAAGATGTGAAGACAGCGCTTGGTATTGTAACATACAATCCTAGATATGCTTCTACTTTAATTAAAAAATTACTCGAGTCTGCTGTTGCTAACGCAGAGAACAACAACCAGATGAATCCGGAGAACCTGTACGTTGCAGAATGCTTCGCTAACAAGGGACCGACAATGAAGAGAGTAAAACCGAGAGCACAGGGCCGCGCTTACAGAATCGAAAAGAGAATGAGCCACATCACAATCGTGCTTGATGAGAAATAAGAGGAGGCAATTATGGGACAGAAAGTTAATCCGCACGGCTTAAGAGTCGGTGTTATTAAAGACTGGGATTCCAGATGGTATGCGGAAGCTGATTTTGCAGATAACCTGGTAGAGGATCACAAAATCAGAACCTTCCTTAAGAAGAAATTATACAGCGCCGGTGTTTCCAAAATCGAAATCGAGCGCGCTTCTGATAAAGTAAAAATCATTCTTTACACTGCTAAACCGGGCGTTGTTATCGGTAAAGGCGGCGCAGAGATCGAGAAGACAAAAGCTCAGGTTCAGAAATTAACTGACAAGAAAGTTTTTGTAGACATCAAAGAAGTTAAGAGACCAGACAGAGACGCTCAGCTCGTTGCAGAGAACATCGCTCAGCAGCTTGAGAACCGTATTTCCTTCCGTCGTGCGATGAAGTCCGCTATGGGCAGAACCATGAAGGCTGGAGCTAAGGGTATCAAGGCTTCCGTATCCGGACGTCTTGGCGGTGCTGATATGGCTCGTACAGAGTTCTACAGCGAGGGCACTATCCCGCTTCAGACATTAAGAGCAGATATTGACTACGGTTTCGCTGAGGCAAACACAACATACGGCAAGACCGGTGTTAAGGTTTGGATCTACAAAGGCGAGGTACTTCCTGCGAAAGGAAATAAGGAAGGGAGCGATAAATAATGTTAATGCCGAAAAGAGTAAAGCGTCGTAAACAGTTCCGTGGTACCATGGCCGGCAAGGCGCTTAGAGGAAATGTAATCAACTACGGTGAGTACGGTTTAGTCGCTACAGAACCGTGCTGGATCAAATCCAACCAGATCGAGGCAGCCCGTGTTGCCATGACCCGTTACATCAAACGTGGTGGTAAAGTTTGGATTAAGATTTTCCCGGATAAACCAGTAACTGCTAAACCGGCTGAGACTCGTATGGGTTCCGGTAAAGGCGCACTTGAGTACTGGGTAGCAGTAGTAAAACCAGGCCGCGTAATGTTCGAGATCGCGGGTGTACCAGAGGAGACAGCGAGAGAAGCGCTTCGTCTTGCTATGCACAAACTTCCGTGCAAGTGCAAGATTGCTTCTAAAGCAGATTTAGAAGGCGGTGATAACAGTGAAAATTAATAAGTATGTAGAAGATTTAAAAGCTAAGACATCTGCAGAATTAAACGAAGAATTAGTAGCTGCTAAGAAGGAACTCTTCAACTTAAGATTCCAGAACGCTACCAACCAGCTGGATAATACAAGCAGAATTAAAGAGGTTCGCAGAAACATCGCTCGTATTCAGACTGTTATTACAGAGAAAGCGAACTAATTATCATAGATTCCTAAAATAGGAAAGGAGATATCTACCGTGGAAAGAAATCTTAGAAAAACACGTACCGGTAAGGTAGTAAGCAACAAGATGGACAAAACAATCGTAGTTGCTATCGAAAACCACGTAAAACATCCTTTAATCGGTAAGATTGTTAAGAAGACTTATAAATTAAAAGCACACGACGAGAACAACGAGTGCGGTATCGGTGATACTGTAAAGGTAATGGAAACAAGACCGTTATCCAAGGATAAGAGATGGAGACTCGTCGAAATTATCGAGAAAGCGAGATAATTTCTAAATCAGAAAGGAGTATTGGGCATGATTCAGCAGGAGACCAGATTAAAGGTTGCCGACAATACCGGTGCGAAAGAATTACTCTGTATCCGCGTTATGGGCGGCTCTACTAGAAGATATGCAAATATTGGCGATGTAATCGTTGCCAGCGTTAAAGATGCAACACCAGGCGGTGTTGTAAAGAAAGGCGATGTAGTGAAGGCCGTTGTTGTACGTACCGTTAAGGGCGCACGCCGTAAAGACGGTTCCTATATCAAATTTGATGAGAACGCAGCCGTTATCATCAAAGACGACAAGAACCCGAGAGGAACCCGTATTTTTGGGCCGGTTGCCAGAGAGCTTCGTGAGAAACAGTTTATGAAGATTGTTTCCCTGGCTCCGGAAGTACTGTAGGAGGTGTCAGCTGTGCATAAAATTAAAAAAGGCGACCTGGTAAAGGTTATCACAGGTAAAGACAAAGACAAAACCGGAAAAGTTCTTTCCGTTAATGTAAAGAAGAATACAGTCCTGGTTGAGGGATGCAACATGGTAACAAAGCATACCAAACCGTCTGCAGCTAATCAGCAGGGCGGCATCATCCATCAGGAAGGCGCGCTTGACATTTCCAACGTTATGCTGGTAGTGGACGGCAAGGCTACGAGAGTTGGCTTCAAAGTAGAAGACGGCAAGAAAGTCCGTGTTGCTAAGGCAACCGGTAAAGTAATTGACTAATACAGAGAGGAGGAACGTTAAAATTGGCTAGATTAAAAGAAATGTATCAGAGCGAAATCGTAGACGCTATGATCAAAAAATTCGGATATAAAAATATCATGGAAGTGCCGAAGCTGGACAAGATTGTTATCAACATGGGCGTTGGCGAGGCAAAAGAAAATGCTAAAGTTCTGGACTCTGCTGTAAGAGATATGGAAATCATCACTGGCCAGAAGGCAGTTCTTACAAAAGCGAAAAAATCAGTCGCTAACTTCAAACTTAGAGAGGGTATGGCTATCGGCTGTAAAGTTACCCTGCGTGGCGAGAAGATGTATGAGTTCGCTGATCGTCTGATCAACCTGGCTCTTCCGCGAGTAAGAGACTTCCGCGGTGTAAATCCGAACGCATTTGACGGCAGAGGCAACTACGCTCTGGGTATCAAAGAGCAGCTTATCTTCCCGGAGATCGAGTACGATAAAGTAGATAAGGTAAGAGGTATGGATATCATCTTCGTTACCACTGCTAAGACCGACGAAGAAGCACGTGAGCTGTTAACTCAGTTCAACATGCCATTTGCTAAATAATAGGAGGATTTATCATGGCTAAAACTTCAATGAAGATTAAACAGCAGCGTCCGGCAAAATTCTCCACCAGAGAATATAACCGCTGCAGAATCTGCGGTCGTCCGCATGCATATTTAAGAAAATACGGCATCTGCAGAGTTTGCTTCCGTGAATTAGCTTACAAGGGCGAAATTCCGGGCGTAAAGAAAGCAAGCTGGTAGGCATTGAGCACTTGATGAGGTAGTTTCGAATCTAGTGCGAAAGCCCGTCCCGAGACTTAGTGAGTCAAAGTCGAAGACGATAGACGAGCTTAGTCGAGTGGACGATGCCTATATTATAGAGGACACATCCTAGTGTTCCCACACCCCACCGAAACCCACTTACAGTAAGTGGTAGTCAAATTATAAGGAGGCACACTCAAAATGACAATGAGCGATCCGATTGCAGATATGCTTACAAGAATCCGTAATGCTAACACTGCAAAACATGATACAGTAGATGTTCCGTCTTCCAAGATGAAATTAGCAATCGCTGACATCCTGGTAAAGGAAGGTTTCATCAAGAAATATGACGTTGTTGAGGACGGCAATTTCAAGACTATCCGTATTACCTTAAAGTACGGTAAAGACAAAAACGAGAAAATCATCTCCGGCATCAAGAGAATTTCCAAACCGGGTCTGCGTATCTACGCAAACAAGGAAGATATGCCGAAGGTACTGGGCGGTTTAGGTGTAGCTATCATCTCCACCAACCAGGGCGTTATCACTGACAAGCAGGCAAGAGAACTCGGCGTAGGCGGAGAAGTTCTTGCATTTGTTTGGTAGGCATTGAGCACTTTACGAGGTCTTTTCGAGTTTAGTGCGAAAGCCCGTCCCGAGACTTAGTGAGTCAGAGTCGAAGACGATAGACGAACTTAGTCGAGTGGACGAAACATTATAGATACAACTGAAAACAGAGAAGCCGCTCAGGCTTCTCCGAAAATCTAAGTAGGAGGTAAAAGGCATGTCACGTATCGGAAGAATGCCAGTTGCGATTCCGGCGGGCGTAACCGTAACAATCGCAGAGAACAATTTAGTGACTGTAAAAGGTCCGAAGGGAACTCTTGAGAGAGAACTCCCGGTTGAGATGAACATCAAAGAAGAGGATGGTCATATCGTAGTTACCAGACCGAACGACTTAAAGAAAATGAAATCTTTACACGGTCTGACAAGAACCTTAATTAACAACATGATTCATGGTGTAACAGAAGGCTATGAGAAAGTGCTGGAAGTTAACGGTGTTGGTTACAGAGCAGCGAAGCAGGGCAAGAAACTGGTTCTCAGCCTTGGTTACTCCCATCCGGTAGAGATGGAAGATCCGGAAGGCATTGAGACTGTTCTGGAAGGACAGAACAAGATCACTGTTAAAGGTATCAGCAAAGAAAAAGTTGGCCAGTATGCAGCTGAGATTCGGGATAAGAGAAGACCTGAGCCGTACAAGGGCAAAGGTATTAAGTATGCCGATGAGGTTATCAGACGTAAAGTTGGTAAGACTGGTAAGAAATAATTAAGGAGAGTGTGAAGATGGTTAGCAAACAGTCAAGAAGCGAAATTCGCGTTAAAAAACACGTTAGATTACGCAACCGTTTTTCTGGCACAGCCGAGAGACCGCGTTTAGCAGTGTTTAGAAGTAATAATCATATGTATGCTCAGATCATTGATGATACAGTTGGAAAAACTTTAGTAGCAGCTTCCACTGCCGAGAAGGAAGTTAAAGCTGAACTGGAGAAGACGAACGATGTTGCAGCAGCAGCTCACGTTGGAACTGTAATCGCTAAGAGAGCGCTTGAAAAAGGTATTAAAGAAGTTGTCTTCGATAGAGGCGGATTTATTTACCACGGAAAAGTTCAGGCATTAGCAGATGCAGCCCGCGAGGCTGGTCTGGAATTCTAGTAGGAAGGAGAACATACACATGAAACGTACAAAAATTGATGCCAACCAGTTCGAGTTAGAGGATACTGTAGTGGCAATCAAACGTGTATCCAAGACCGTTAAGGGCGGACGTACAATGCGTTTTTCCGCTTTAGTAGTAGTTGGAGATAAAAACGGCCACGTTGGTGCTGGTATGGGAAAAGCTGCTGAGGTTCCGGAAGCAATCCGCAAGGGCAAAGAGGCAGCTGCCAGAAACCTGATGGAGGTTCCGTTCGATGAGAACAATAGCATCCCGCACGATTTCCTCGGCAAATTCGGAAGCGCTAACGTACTTCTGAAGAAGGCTCCGGAAGGTACCGGTATTATCGCTGGTGGTCCGGCTCGTGCCGTACTGGATTTGGCTGGTTACAAGAACATCCGTACAAAATCCCTTGGTTCCAACAACAAGGCAAACGTAGTTCTTGCTACCCTGGCAGGCTTAGGTTCTTTAAAGACTCCGGAAGAGGTTGCAAAACTTCGCGGTAAGTCTGTAGAAGAAATTCTGAACTAATAGGAGGAGATAAAAATGGCAGAGAAATTAAAAATCACATTGGTTAAGTCTCCTATTGGCGCTATCCCGAAGCAGAAAGCAACGGTTGCAGCTCTTGGTTTAAACAAGACTGGCAAGACAGTTGAGCAGCCGGACAACGCCGCTATCAGAGGCATGATCCAGAATGTTAGACATTTAGTTAAAGTAGAGGAAATCTAAGATATTTGCAAGGAGGTGCAGTCATGGATTTATCCAATTTAAAGCCGGCGGTAGGCTCTAAGCACAGCGACAGCTTCAGAAGAGGTCGTGGTCACGCATCAGGCAACGGTAAGACTGCTGGTAAGGGACATAAGGGACAGAAAGCTCGTTCCGGCGCTCCGAGACCAGGATTTGAAGGCGGTCAGATGCCGTTATATAGACGTCTCCCGAAGAGAGGCTTCACAAACAGAAATTCTAAAACCATCGTTGGTATCAACGTAAGCGCTCTTGAGAGATTCGAGAACGACACAGTTGTTACGGTTGAAACATTAATCGAAGCAGGCATCGTAAAGAACCCGCGTGACGGCGTTAAGATCCTCGGCAATGGCGAGCTGACCAAAAAGCTGAACGTAAAGGTTGATGCGGTAAGTGAAGGCGCGAAAGCTAAGATCGAGGCCGTTGGCGGAACCTGCGAGGTGATCTAATATGTTAAAAACGCTCCAGAATGCATTTAAGATAAAAGAGGTCAGAGAAAAACTCCTCTATACGTTCTTTATGCTGGTTGTGACCCGTATCGGATCGCAGCTGCCGATTCCCGGAGTTAATACAACATTTTTCCAGGAACTGTTTACAAGACAGTCCAATGATGCGTTTGGTTTCTTCAATACGATTACCGGCGGTTCGTTCACGAACATGTCGGTATTCGCATTGAGTATTACCCCGTACATCACTTCTTCCATTATCATGCAGCTTCTGACAATTGCAATTCCGAAATTAGAGGAAATGCAGCAGGAGGGCGAGGACGGAAGAAAGAAGATTGCGGAATATACGCGTTACCTTACGGTTGCACTGGCGCTGATGCAGTCCGTCGCTATGTCGATCGGTTTCGGCGGTAAGGGACTTTTAGTTGAGTTTACTGCCCTGAATGTGATTGTCGCTATTGTGACAATGACAGCCGGAAGTGCCATGCTGATGTGGATCGGTGAGCGAATCACCGAGAACGGCGTCGGAAACGGTATTTCTATCGTGCTTCTGTTCAATATCATTTCAACCATGCCAAGCGATATGATTACGCTCTATGAGCGTTTCCTGCAGGGCAAGATCGTGGCGGTTGCAGTTGTAACAGCCGTGATTATCGTAGCGGTTATCGTAGCGATGGTTGTATTTGTTATCATTTTACAGGATGCAGAGCGGAGAATTCCGGTTCAGTATTCTAAAAAGATGCAGGGACGTAAGATGGTTGGCGGTCAGTCCACAAGCATCCCGTTAAAAGTAAATACAGCAGGTGTTATTCCTGTTATCTTTGCTTCATCCCTGATGTCTTTCCCGGTGGTAATTGCTGGATTTTTCCAGGTTAATTATGACACCATTGGAGGAAAGATTCTTCTGGCTCTGAATTCCAGCTCCTGGTTTAATCCAGAGCGTCCGGCTTATTCAGTTGGTTTAATTGTCTACATCGCGTTGATTATTGTGTTTGCGTATTTCTACACATCCATTACATTCAACCCGCTTGAAGTAGCAAACAACATGAAGAAATCCGGCGGCTTCATCCCGGGCATTCGTCCAGGAAAGCCAACATCCGATTACCTGGATGGAATTCTGGAGTATATTATACTGATTGGTGCCTGCGGACTGATCATTGTCTGCCTGGTTCCGATTATTGTCTCTGGACTGTTCTCAGTGAGCCGTCTCTCCTTCGGAGGTACTTCTCTTATCATTATCGTAGGTGTAGTACTTGAGACAATCAAAGCAGTCGAATCACAGATGCTGGTTCGCAACTATAAAGGATTCTTAAACGACTAAGACAACTCGCTTTCTGGGCGGGAGCTTGCTTACTTTACGGCTGGAGGTGGCCGGAGACAGCTCCTGCCTGGAGGCGATTCTGTTGTATATAGGGAGATTGTAACCATTATGAAGATTGTTATGTTAGGAGCACCGGGAGCCGGAAAAGGAACACAGGCTCAGAGAATTGCAGAAAAATACGGCATTCCGCACATTTCTACCGGAGATATTTTCCGTTCCAATATCAAGGCAGGCACAGAGCTTGGTAAAAAAGCAAAATCGTTCATCGATCAGGGGCTTTTAGTACCGGACGAGGTAACGATCGGCATGCTTCTTGACCGGATCCATGAGGCTGACTGCAAGAACGGCTATATTCTGGATGGATTCCCAAGAACGATCCCGCAGGCTGAGAGTCTGACAGAGGCGCTGGCAGCAAACGGCGAGGCGATTGATTTCGCGCTCAACGTAGATGTGCCGGATGCAAACATCGTAAACCGCATGGCAGGACGCCGTGCGTGCTTAAAGTGCGGCGCTACCTACCACATCCAGTTCGCAGCACCGAAAAAAGAAGGAATCTGCGACAAGTGCGGTTCTGAGCTGGTGCTTCGTGATGATGACAAGCCGGAGACTGTACAGAAACGTCTGGAAATATACCATGACCAGACACACCCGCTGATCGAGTACTATGAGAAGAAGGGCGTTCTTCATACGGTAGACGGTACACAGACCATGGAAGACGTATTCAAGAACATTACGGATATTTTGGGAGCTTAAAACATGGCAGTGACGATAAAATCTCCCAGGGAGATTGAACTGATGCGTGAGGCGGGAAGAATTCTCGCCAAAACGCATGAGAAACTGGCGAAGAATCTTCGGCCGGGCATGTCCACCTGGGATATTGATCATATGGGAGAGGAAATCATCCGGAGTTACGGCTGCATTCCCTCGTTCAAAAATTACAACGGCTATCCCGCATCGATCTGCGTCTCTGTCAATGATGAGGTTGTACATGGAATCCCGCACAAGGAACATTTCCTCGATGAGGGAGACATCGTCAGTCTGGATGCAGGAGTGATCTACAAAGGATACCACTCAGACGCAGCCCGGACTTACGGCATCGGAGAGATCGACGATGATGCCAAAAAACTGATTGAAGTTACCAGACAGAGCTTCTTTGAGGGAATTAAATTTGCCAAAGCTGGCAATCATCTCAATGACATCTCTGTAGCGATCCAGAAATATGCCGAAAGTTTCGGTTTTGGTGTTGTCAGGGATCTGGTTGGTCATGGAATCGGTTCCCATCTGCATGAGGATCCGGAGATTCCGAATTTTGCAAGAAAAAGAAAAGGAATTCTCTTACAGCCCGGTATGACGCTCGCGATTGAGCCGATGATTACCGAGGGCAGCTACGAAGTAGTCTGGCTCGATGATGACTGGACCGTCATGACGGAAGATGGCGGCTGGGCTGCTCATTATGAAAATACGATTCTTATTACAGAGGGCGAACCTGAGATCCTTTCCTTATAAAGAAGAAGTAAGCTGGGGAAGTTTTTACGAATACCTAAGCAGACTTTCCGATTACAGTATGTACGCATCTTGAGGCAGATGTCCGAGCCGATCAATAAGGCGGGCAATGGCAAAAATTCTTTGTCGAAGACAAATCTGCATGAATTTTTGCCCTGTTTGCGAGCTAAGTGAGCAAATAGGCAAGCGAACAAACTGTAATCTGAGAAGCCTGCGGCGGGAGCGGAAACACCTGTCTACAGAAACGGAGATCAGAATGACGGAATATGGAACTGGCTGTCTGGTCCGCTCACTTGCGGGCCACGACAAAGGCACTTATTATATTATAGTCAGAGAAGATGCACGCTACGTGTATCTGGCAGACGGACGCACTAAAACCGCCGCCAAGCCGAAACGCAAGAAGAGAAAGCACGTGCAGTTCTCCCACAAATGGGACGAGGCGCTGGCAGCCCAGTTTGCGGA
Source organism: Clostridium sp. AF02-29 (assembly GCF_934835585.1). NCBI lineage: Bacteria > Bacillati > Bacillota > Clostridia > Eubacteriales > Clostridiaceae > Clostridium > Clostridium sp. AF02-29. The sequence continues at coordinate 93,633 of NZ_CAKVZK010000002.1, forward strand.
CAGCGCGGCAGTCCAGGATGAAGCGATCCGCTATTTCATTCAGAAATCATTGCAGGGAGGTATATAGAATGTCGAAAGCAGATGTAATTGAGATTGAGGGCGTAGTAGCAGAGAAGCTGCCGAACGCTATGTTTAAGGTAGAACTGGAAAACGGACACATCGTACTTGCTACGATCAGCGGAAAACTCCGTATGAACTACATCCGTATTCTGCCGGGCGATAAGGTTACAATGGAAATGTCGCCATACGATCTCTCTAAGGGAAGAATCATTTGGAGAGATAAATAAAGACCAATCCATTTTTCTCAATAAAAATATTGAGAGAAGTGTAAATTTCGCTTGCATTATAGGATTTTAAATGTTATAATGCTTTAGCGAACTTTGTTGAAGCATCAGGTAAGATCCGCCCTTTTGTCCTCTCACGGCAGGGGGATGGAACGAGTCTGTTGTACCTGTAAGTCCGACACAGGACTGCAATAGGTTATAAAAAATTGTATGTCCGAGATTGGACGGACTATTACGGAAAGGAGAATTGCTGTGAAGGTTAGATCATCGGTTAAACCAATTTGCGAAAAGTGCAAGATCATCAAGAGAAAAGGCAGTATCAGAGTAATCTGTGAGAATCCGAAGCACAAACAAAGACAGGGCTAATTTAATTTAGCACCTATTTTTTCGCGCGGCTTTCTATTATGAACCACTCGGATGAGTTGTTCAGTAGTTTAAGCAAATTTATACATTATCAACGAAGAAGTAAGAAAAACTAATGGAGGTGTACTACACACATGGCTCGTATTTCAGGTGTCGATTTACCAAGAGAGAAACGCGTAGAGATCGGCTTGACTTACATCTACGGTATCGGTAGAGCAAGTGCAGCCCGTATCCTGGCCGAAGCTGAAGTTAATCCTGACACTCGTGTTAAGGACTTAACTGACGACGAAGTTAAGAAGCTTGCGGCAATCATCGCTGACAGTCAGGTGGTTGAGGGTGATCTGAGAAGAGAGATCGCTATGAACATCAAGAGACTGCAGGAGATTGGATGCTACAGAGGCATCCGTCATAGAAAGAGCCTTCCGGTTCGTGGTCAGAAGACAAAGACCAACGCTAGAACTCGTAAGGGTCCGAGAAAGACAGTAGCAAACAAGAAGAAATAATTAAGTAACAAGGAAACTGAATCAGGTTAGGTTTAGCAACAGGATTCAATATTTGAGAAAGTAGGTTAGTTTAAAATGGCTAAAAAAGTGTCCACTGGCAAGAAAGTGACAAAAAAGCGTGTAAAGAAAAACGTTGAACGCGGACAGGCGCACATCCAGTCATCTTTTAACAACACAATCGTGACATTAACAGATGCACAGGGTAATGCCTTATCTTGGGCAAGTGCAGGCGGTCTGGGATTTAGAGGTTCAAGGAAATCTACTCCATATGCAGCTCAGATGGCTGCAGAAACTGCAACGAAGGCAGCTCTTATCCATGGCTTAAAGTCTGTAGACGTTATGGTAAAAGGTCCGGGATCAGGTCGTGAAGCAGCAATCCGTGCTCTTCAGGCATGTGGTCTGGAAGTAACAAGCATTAAGGACGTAACTCCGGTTCCGCATAACGGATGCCGTCCGCCGAAACGTAGAAGAGTCTAATTAGGAGGTGCAAGTAAAGTGGCAGTAGATAGAGTTCCTGTACTTAAAAGATGTAGATCTCTTGACCTTGATCCGGTTTATTTAGGAATCGACAAGAAATCAACGAGAAAATTAACGAGAGCCAACAGAAAGATGAGCGAGTATGCACTCCAGCTGAGAGAAAAGCAGAAAGCAAAATTCATCTACGGTGTGTTAGAGAAACCGTTTAGAAATTACTATGCAAAAGCATCCAGAATGAATGGTCAGGTCGGTGCTAACCTGATGATCCTTCTGGAGTGCAGACTGGATAATGTATTATTCAGAATGGGCTTTGGCCGTACAAGAAAAGAGACACGTCAGATCGTAGATCACAAGCACGTTCTCGTAAACGGCAAGAGCGTAAACATCCCGTCCTACTTAGTTAAGGCTGGCGATGTAATCGAGATCAAAGAGAAGTACAAATCTTCACAGAGATATAAAGATATCGTTGAGGTAACCGGCGGAAGAATGGTACCGGCATGGCTGGAAGTTGACGCTGAGAACCTGAAAGGTACTGTTAAAGAGTTACCGAGCAGAGACGAAATTGACGTTCCTGTAAACGAAGTGCTTATCGTCGAGCTGTACTCCAAATAATAAGAAGTATTACTATTATGTTAGTCCAGAATCTCCCATGTATCTGCTTTGGCAGCTGCTTGGGAGATTCCGAGACTACAAGAGTATGGCAGACCCTCAAAAATGTTCCCAAAAGGAGGGGCTATCGTGTTCGATTTTGAAAAACCAAAAATTGAAATTGCTGAGATTTCCGAAGACAAAAGATATGGCAAATTTGTGGTTGAACCGCTGGAAAGAGGCTATGGTACCACATTAGGCAATTCTTTAAGAAGAATTATGCTTTCCTCTTTGCCTGGTGCAGCAGTAAGTCAAGTGAAAATCGACGGCGTTTTGCATGAGTTCAGTTCTATCCCTGGTGTAAAAGAGGATGTAACTGAAATTATCATGAACATCAAGAGTCTGGCGATCAAAAACAGCAGCGAGACGAATGAGCCGAAGACGGCTTATATCGAGTTCGAGGGCGAAGGCGTCATCACAGCAGCTGACATTCACGCTGATTCTGACATTGAGATTTTGAATCCGGACCAGGTCATCGCTACATTAAGCGGCGGCGCGGACAGCAAATTCTACATGGAGCTGACGATCACGAAGGGCCGCGGCTACATCAGCGCAGATAAGAACAAGAGTGAAGATCTTCCGATCGGAGTTCTGGCTGTTGATTCTATCTACACACCGGTGGAGCGTGTCAATATGACCGTTGAGAACACCCGTGTGGGTCAGGTGACAGATTATGATAAGCTGACATTAGATGTATACACAAATGGAACGCTGGCACCAGACGAAGCTGTCAGCCTGGCAGCAAAGGTTCTGAGCGAGCATCTGAACCTCTTCATTGACCTTTCCGAGAATGCCAAGACCGCAGAGGTTATGGTAGAGAAGGAAGACAACGAGAAAGAGAAAGTGCTTGAGATGAACATCGACGAGCTGGAGTTATCCGTTCGTTCTTACAACTGTTTAAAGAGAGCCGGAATCAATACAGTGGAGGAGCTGTGCAACCGCACACCGGAAGATATGATGAAAGTCAGAAATCTGGGCCGCAAATCCCTGGAAGAGGTTCTTGCAAAACTGAAAGAATTAGGCCTGCAGCTCAATCCGAGCGAAGAGGCTTAAGATACCGCGTGGGTGGACGTGCTTTGCAGTGCATCCCTTTCATGCAGATACGGGGACGGGTAAGTCCGAATGGCACAGGTCCCTGCATAACCATCAAACAATTATATTTTATATAGCAGACATTCAGTAAGTCCAAAGGGCATGAGTGTCGGCTTCCGCAAATGGAGGAGAAAGAATCATGGCAGGATATAGAAAACTTGGAAGAACTTCCAGTCAGAGAAAAGCAATGCTGCGCAGCCTGGTAACCGCACTGTTATTCAACGGCAAGATCGTTACCACTGAGGCAAGAGCAAAAGAAGTGAAGAAGATCGCTGAGGGTCTGATCGCTCTGGCAGTAAAAGAGAAAGATAACTTCGAGACCGTTAAAGTTACCGCTAAGGTAGCTCGCAAAGACGAGAACGGCAAGAGAGTAAAAGAAGTTGTTGACGGCAAGAAAGTTACCGTTTACGACGAAGTAGAGAAAGAGATCAAGAAAGATAAAGCTTCCAGACTTCACGCTAGAAGACAGATGCTGAAGGTTCTCTACGATGTAACAGACGTTCCGACTGCAAGAGCAGGCAAGAAGAAAAACACTAAGAAGGTAGATATGCCGGCTAAGCTGTTTGATGAGCTTGCACCGAAGTACGCTAACCGCAATGGTGGTTACAGCCGTATCGTTAAGATCGGTCAGCGTAAGGGCGATGGCGCTATGGAAGTTCTGTTAGAGCTGGTATAATTTAGATAGATTCGTTTGTTTAAGTTGTATCAAATCTTCGTTCTTTTACGCAAGTTTTGAATCGTAAGATGATTTTATACCCCCGGTTTGGGAGACAGAGAAATCTGTCTTCTGAACCGGGTTTTTTGACGTTAGAAAGGAATTTTTCAGGTTTTCCATTTACCTTGAGAAAAAGTCAGGGTTTTAATAACACTTGAATGAAAAAAATAGAAAGAATGGCGCAAAAATAGCAGACTGAATTTTACGGTTTTCCGCATACTAGGATTAAACGATTTTATCGAACAAGTTCTTGGATTCAAACAGAGTGTACATCTGCATTTCGTTGAGATTCGCCGCAGTGCGGAATCTACGGAACGGGGGAGGTACATAGGAGTAGAAGGAGGAAAAACCGTGCGAAAAAACTCTGGTATGTGGAAAACAAAAAGTCGGAAGGAAAAACTTCGCCGTGTTCTGCTGATAATCTTTGGTGCGGGGGTCATTGCGCTTGCCGGCGTGTCTTATCAATATGTGAAGAACGCGGTTCCCGACCGCATTAATGTGGTGGTGGACCGGCAGGAGCAAGTTCGCTTTGGGCTGCCGTTTCGGGCATTGCTGGAAAGTGAGAGCGAGGAGGTGCTTCTAAACGGCAGCTCTAAAATTCCGTCCGACCAGATCCATCTGCAGCTCAACCAGCCCTTTTCCATCTATTCTGAACAGGAGGGAACGTACCGTTTAAGTCTCAAACTCTTTGGAATATGGAAATTAAAGGATATCGAGGTAGATGTGTCGGACGTCCAGTATGCGGTTCCCTGTGGGCTGCCGGTGGGTATTTACATGAAATCCGATGGACTGATGGTGATTGGAACCGGAAGGGTGACGGCACAGACGGGGGAAGTGATAGATCCGGCGGACGGGATCCTGCGTTCTGGAGATTATATCGAGGCAATCAACGGGACGCCGGCGACGGACAAGAAAGATATGATACGGGCGGTCAAGGAAGCAGGAAATATGGCTCTGACACTTTCAGTGCGCCGCGAGGGAGAGACGATGGATGTACAGATGACGCCGGTACAGACGCAGGAGGGAGACTATAAGCTGGGGCTGTGGATCCGCGACGATACGCAGGGCATCGGTACGATGACCTATGTATGTGCTAACGGCGCGTTTGGAGCGCTGGGACACGGTATCAGCGACGGCGACACGGGACTTCTGGTGCAGACCTCCGGCGGCGAACTATACGATACGGAGATTCTGGGCGTGGAGAAGGGAAGTTTCGGAAAGCCGGGCGTGATGTCGGGCGTTATTTACTATGGAAATCAGTCGCGGCTGGGAAGTGTGGAGGCTAATACGGATCAGGGCATTTTCGGGACGGCAAATCCGCGCTTTTTAAGCCGGGTAAAGAACCCTGCAATTCCGATCGGTTACCGTCAGGACGTCAAAAAAGGCCGTGCCTGCATCCGCAGCAGCGTGTCCGGGGAATTGAAAGACTACGAGATTGAGATTCAGAAAATAGACCACTCCTCCAACCGCCACAACAAGGATATGGTCATCCGCGTAACCGATCCGGAACTTCTGTCCCTGACCGGCGGGATCGTCCAGGGCATGAGCGGTAGCCCCATCATCCAGAACGGAAAACTCATCGGAGCAGTCACGCACGTTTTTATTCAGGATTCGACGCGTGGGTATGGGATTCTGGTGGAGAATATGCTGGGACATTGAATCTGGATGCAAAGTAACTGTTTACAGGTGGGAATTTTCTGGACTGAAAATTCCATATGATACAGTTCTGGCAGCAGATTTTGCCGATTTGGAATGCGCAGAATCGGCAAAATCCTGTTGCTGGGCACACGTGTCTGAACAGTAATATGCAAAGTGCAAAGTTTTGGCTCTCTTTATTGACAGAATATAAAAAAGCGTATATAATGGAGCAAATTACATATATTTGGCAAAACAGTTGAAAAGCTGCGACGCAAAGCTATAGGGCCTGTAAAATGGCAGCCAGTTGCATTAACACGGTAACAGAGTATGTTATAGTTGTATGGCTATGGTGTATCTCTGTTTTTTTGTTGGAATTTATCGAAAACCGATCTGCAAAGATGGAATTTCCATGTTCGGAAACCGGTCATGGAGGTTTTATAATTGCGTGTATTTTGTCTATCTTTCGACTGGAATCGGTAAAACGCGGTGATAAGGGATCGTCAGATAAACGTATGGCGGCTGGGCGGCAGAAGGTTTATAGCGGAATCTTAACAGATACGGTCAGCTACAATATATGCTTATATATAATTTGCATTTTGCGTAATTTATTTTGCATCAAAAAGAATTGATAGACAGAATAAGTGTCAAGTGTCGAATTGCGCGATCAAAACGAGTTGAAACTTGTTAAAAAAAGAATTTATAATTATCTTAATCATCACAGGTGCCGAGGAGGAGAATTTTATGGCAGAAATGAAGATTGCGATCGCAGAGGATAATCGTCAGGCATTGGATATGCTTGGAAATATACTGGAAAGTGATAAGGAGATTCAGGTGGTCGGAAAAGCGGAAAACGGAACCGATGCCTATAATATGATCGTAAAGACAAAGCCGGATATTGTATTTCTGGATGTAGTGATGCCGGGAATGGATGGAATTTCGGTTATGGAGCGCATCAAGACAAATCAGGACTGTTCAGCTGACACTTCCTTTGTTATGATTACAGCTGCGAGCAGCGAGAATCTGACTGCGGATGCTTTTCGGATGGGCGCCTGTTATTACATAGTAAAGCCATTTTCGAAGGAGGCGGTCTTAGACAAGGTGCATCGCCTGAAGAATTACAGGAACCGCGCTTCGACCCTGGCGGGCAGCCGGAAGGTGGAACCGTATATGGTGTCGGCGGAGTATGAAAGACAAAATCTGGAGAGCGATGTGACGCAGATTCTGCATGAGATTGGGATTCCGGCTCATATTAAGGGATATCAGTACCTGCGGGATGCGATTATTTTGTCAGTCAGTGATAAAGAAATGCTCGGTTCTGTGACGAAAATCCTGTACCCGACCATCGCCAAGAAGCGCCAGACCACTTCAAGCCGTGTCGAGCGGGCAATCCGCCACGCGATTGAGGTCGCATGGAGCCGCGGCAAGATGGACACGATCAATGATCTATTTGGATATACCGTCAGCACAGGGAAAGGAAAGCCGACCAATTCGGAATTTATCGCATTGATTGTTGATAAGATTTGCCTGGATTATAAGCGGGTTGTATAAAATCGTGCGGTGCTTTTTGGAGCCGAAAGTGCTGTAAGCCTTTTTAACACGATTGTAACACATTTATGAAAGTGACTGATTGCATGGGTAAATGTGTGTATGATAAGATAAAGGGGAAATAAAAGATGCAGGACTGAAAAACTGCCCCTGTATAAAACAGCTGGACAGAGAGGTCAGGAAAGCAGCTAAAAGAACGGAGAATTGCCTATGAAAAAAAAAGTACCGGCGTACAATGGAACCCTGCGGGATCACACGATTATGTGTCCGTATTGTATCAGTGAATGTTCAGGAATCCGCATCTTTGGAAAGCGTATCAAATCGATCGCCTTCTCAACGGATGTGGCAATCATCAAAAATATCAACGCGGATGCGATCATCGCAGTTTATCCGTTTACTCCGCAGGCAGCTATCTCACAGTCGATCATCAGCATCTCGGATGTGCCGGTGTTTGTCGGGGTCGGCGGCGGTCTGACCGGAGGAAAGCGTTCCGTCCGTCTGGCGCTTCAGGCAGAACATCAGGGAGCCTACGGTGTAGTGGTCAACGCGCCGATCGCGGATGAGGTCATCACGGAGATCAAGCAGGTGGTCGATATTCCGGTCATTGCGACGATTGCTTCGGTTCACACGGATGTCCGCCGCAAACTGGAGGCGGGAGCCGATATTTTAAATGTATCAGGCGCTGCCGCCACCGCATCGATGGTAGCCGAGATCCGGAAGGAGTATCCGGACGTTGCCATTATCGCGACCGGAGGACCGACAAACGAATCGATTTTGGAGACGATCGAGGCAGGAGCCAATGCGATCACGTACACGCCGCCGTCCAACGGCGAGCTGTTTGCGCGGACGATGAGGAAATACAGGGAGATCAATCCCTGATTATACAAAAGGCGGGGCCGAAGAGAAAACATAATTTTCTTTTCGGCCCCGTCTTTTATTTCATGCGGTAAAATTTATAATTCATCCGGTACTATGCCAAATATCCAATTCAGAAAATACAGTCTGCAAATCAGAACTATTTGTCATATATTTCCCGATTTTTTTCTCTGTCGCCTACTTTCTAATTCCCTGATTCTATTGTATAATAATTTTAATAGGGTGCCAGATCGCGAGCGGGCACGGTTGGGAGGTAGTAGCTATGAAGAATATTCTGTTTATTGCATCGGAGGCGGTTCCATTTATCAAAACAGGAGGTTTGGCAGACGTTGTCGGATCCCTTCCAAAATGTTTTGATAAGCAGTATTTTGATGTGCGTGTCATGATCCCGAAGTATCTGTGCATCAAAGAGTCATTCCGCAATGAAATGAAGTATGTGAACCATTTTTATATGGATTATCTGGGACAGAACCGGTATGTGGGCATCCTGGAATATGAATATGAGGGCGTGACCTTCTATTTTATTGATAATGAGAGTTATTTCTGGGGTGACCGCCCGTATGGGGACTGGTATTACGATCTGGAGAAGTTTTCCTTCTTCTGCAAGGCGGCTCTCTCATCCCTGCCGGTGATCGGCTTCAAGCCGGATGTCATCCACTGCCACGACTGGCAGACGGGACTTATCCCGGTGCATCTCAAGGACAAATTCCACGGCGGCGAGTTCTTCCGGGATATCAAGTCCGTCATGACGATCCACAACCTGAAATTCCAGGGTGTGTGGGATGTGAAGACAATCCAGCATTTCTCTGAGCTGCCGGACTACTATTTTACACCGGATAAGCTGGAAGCTTACAAAGACGGCAATATGTTAAAAGGCGGCATCGTATACGCGGATGCGATCACGACGGTCAGCAACACCTACGCGGAGGAGATCAAGACTCCGTTCTACGGCGAGGGACTGGACGGTCTGATGCGTGCGAGAAGCAACAGTCTGCGCGGTATCTTAAATGGTATCGATTACGATGAATTTAATCCGGAGACAGATAAACGGATCGTACAAAATTATAACGCAAAGACATTCCGCAAGGAGAAATCCAAGAATAAAAAGGCGCTGCAGGCGGAGCTGGGACTGGCGCAGGACGAGAAAAAGTTCATGATCGGTATCGTCTCCCGTCTGACCGACCAGAAGGGACTTGACCTGGTACAGTGTGTGATGGATGAGATCTGTACGGAAGATGTACAGCTGGTTGTGCTGGGAACCGGAGATGAACGGTATGAAAATATGTTCCGCCACTATGACTGGAAGTACAATGATCGTGTTTCCGCTAATATTTATTATTCGGAAGATATGTCGCATAAGGTATATGCAGCCTGTGACGCATTCCTGATGCCGTCGCTGTTTGAACCATGTGGGCTGAGCCAGCTCATGGCGCTTCGCTACGGAACCGTGCCGATCGTGCGTGAGACGGGTGGTCTCAAGGATACTGTATGGCCATACAATGAATACGATGGAACCGGAACAGGATTTTCCTTTGCTAACTACAATGCACATGAGATGCTCGACTGCATCCGCTATGCAAAATACATCTATTATAATAAGAAGCGCGAGTGGAACAAGATCGTAGACCGCGGCATGGCGGCTGATTTTTCCTGGCAGACATCGGCTGGAAAATATCAGGAATTGTATGACTGGCTGATAGGATATTAATGACGGACCGAGTGATTTAGAGACAGTGGCATATGTGTGGAAGAAAACAGAGGAATTAAGATAGTACAGGAGAGAAACATGACTTTTTTTCAGGAATTGACATCAAACCAGACGCTGATGACCGGCGTGACCGGGTGGGTGGTCGCCCAGGTGCTCAAGACGATTCTGGACATCGGGCTGAACCATTCGTTCAACCCGGAGCGTCTGGTTGGCTCCGGCGGTATGCCGAGTTCCCACTCATCCACTGTATGTTCGCTGGCAACGGCGGCGGCGCTGCGGTACGGAGTGGGAAGCTTTGAATTTTCCATCAGCTTTATTCTGGCGATGGTTGTTATGTATGACGCGATCGGTGTCCGGCAGGAGACAGGAAAGCAGGCAAGAGTTCTGAACCGCCTGCTTTTCGAGGATTTCCTCAAGCTGGACGGCGTGGTGTTACAGGAAAAATTGAAGGAATACGTGGGGCATACGCCGATACAGGTGGCAGCAGGCGCGATTTTAGGCATTTTGATTGCATTTATTCTCGATCCGATGTTCATATAACGAACATCGGATCTTTTCATTTTGGCTGATAGATGGTATAAATATAGGGATAACGTGTATCTAAGCGTTAAATGAAACTGAGGAAATGAGAACAGAACAATGGAACAGAGAAGAGACATAGAAAATACCAAACCTGCCTGCCGGTTAATTCTGGCGAGTGCGTCTCCGCGCCGCAGGGAGCTTTTGGAGCGGATTGGGCTGAAACCGGAGATTCATCCGAGCACTTTGGAGGAAAATCCGCTCTGTACGGAACCGGCGCAGGTTGTGATGGAACTGGCGGGACAGAAGGCGCGCGATGTGATGGCGCAGGTGCGTGAGGAGGCACGGACGACGGGAATCCCATTTTCCGGGATTATCATTGGTTCCGATACCGTTGTCAGTGTGGATGACGAGATTTTAGGAAAACCGGCGGATCGGGATGAGGCGCTTGAGATGATCGGACGGATCCAGGGGCGCAGCCACCGTGTATACACGGGCGTGGCGATCCTGACTGAGGATCGGGAGAGCTGCTTTGCGGTTGAGACGCGGGTGGATGTATATCCGATGAGCGATGCGGAGATTGAGGCGTATGTAGACTGCGGCGAGTCGATGGACAAGGCGGGCGCATACGGCATTCAGGGAAGCTTTGCCGCGCATATCCGCGGAATCGACGGTTCTTACACGAATGTGATGGGGCTGCCGGTCGGAAGACTCTATCAGGAATTGAAGCGGATCTGCCCGGAGAAGATAGAAGATCTGCTCAAGCATACGGTCTGAGGTGGGAGTCTTCTCGACTGAGATAAATCAGCCGCTCAGAGAGAATATGTGACAGAAATTGCTAAAATATGCAGGAGAAAGGGAGTATCCATGCAGAAACAGAAAAGGAAGACAAACCATATCCACCGGGCGGCGTGTGCCCTGCTTGCGGGGCTGGCGCTCAGCCTGGGGCTTTTGACTGGATGCGGCTCGGACGGCAGCACGATCGTGGTGGGAAAGAAGAATGAAAAAGGTTATTCCCGCGCGGAAGTGATGGTGATCGCCATGACGGAGAAAAAACGCTATGAGGAGGTCTGTACGGATCAGATCTGGGGCGTTTCAGTTGGAGAAAAGGGCGATGATTTTGAAACGTATCTAAAAAAACAGATCCGTTCGTTTATGGATGAGCTGAAAGTCATGAACCTGCTGGCAGCCGACCGGGGGATTTCCCTGACTTCAGAGGAGCGGGCGGCGATGGACCGGGCAGCAGCCGAGTATTTTGGGCGTCTGCCGCAGTCGGCGATTGACTCGATGGGCGTGACGGAGGCGGATGTCCAGCATATCTATGAGGATTATGGTCTGGCGGAGAAGCTGGCGGGACAGCTCACGGACAATGTGGCGCTGGAGGTCAGCGACAGTGAGGCAAAGGTGATCCATGTCAGTCAGATAAAGACATCGGATGAGAGCGAGGCAGACGCCTTCCAGCGGGCGGCATCGCAGGAAGATGCCGATTTCCAGTCCTGTGCCGAGGAGGCGGGGCTGACGGTGAGTGACCGGGTGCTGGGGCGCGGCGATGAGTCGGATGCCTATGAGAAAGAGGCATTTTCCCTTGCTGAGGGCGCAGTCAGCCAGGTGATCCATGCGGACGACGCGTACTATGTGCTCAAATGTACGGACGATTACGACGAGGACGAGACGGCGGCGCGCAAGGAGCGCATCTACGAGGAGCGGAAAAAACGCGCCTTTCAGGAGATCTACGATCGGTTCAGCAATACGATCTCCGTTTCTTACAGCAGCGGGCTCTGGGACAGTCTGGATCTGACCTCGGAGTTCGAGAAAAATGACGCGGATTTCTTTGAGATTTATGCGGAATATGCGATCAAATAGGTAGTCTGTACCTGGGGCGGGCAGGCAAAAAGTAAACTTATTTTTAAAAAAGGATAACAATTCGGAACAACCGCTTGACTACCGGGGAAAATTCTTCTACAATGAACGGTAATGTCCGGTCAGGCGGACATACTGTGGAGGAAAAATACATGAATATCATAAAAGCGGTCAATCTTGTATTTGATTATATAAGACGCGATGAAGAGGGGCAGGTAGAGGAAGTAAAGCGCGCCCTGGATCATGTGAATCTGGAGATTGAGAAAGGCAGCTTTGTGGCGATCCTGGGACACAATGGTTCCGGCAAGTCCACATTTGCCAAGCAGATCAATGGCATTTTGAGCCCGACCGACGGTACGCTTTTTGTATCGGAGATGGATACGAGGGACGAGGCGCATCTGTGGGATATCCGCAAAAATGCGGGCATGGTCTTTCAGAACCCGGATAACCAGATCATAGGAAATATAGTGGAAGAGGACGTCGGATTCGGTCCGGAAAATATCGGAGTTCCGACCGAGGAGATCTGGAAGCGAGTGGATGAGAGCTTAAAGGCAGTCGGGATGACGATGTACCGCAAGCAGTCCCCGAACCATCTGTCCGGCGGACAGAAGCAGCGTGTGGCGATCGCGGGCGTCATGGCGATGAAACCAGAATGTATCGTGCTCGATGAGCCGACGGCGATGCTCGATCCGAACGGACGCAAGGAGGTTATCCGCACCGTCCATGAGTTAAACCGGGCGGAAGGAATCACGATGGTGCTGATCACCCATTATATGGAAGAGGTGGTCGATGCAGACCGCGTGATCGTCATGGATGACGGTCATATCGTGATGGACGGCACGCCGAAGGAGATTTTCTCCCGCGTGGAGGAACTAAAACAATACCGGATGGATGTGCCGCAGGTGACGGAGCTTGCGTGGGAGCTGCAGAAAAAGGGAATTCCGCTTCCGGATGGAATCCTTCGTAAATCGGAGCTTCTGGATGCACTGGTACCGCTTTTGAAAGAGGAATAGAGATGGCAATACAGGTAGAAGATTTGTGCTACACCTACGGCGAGGGCACGGCGTTAGAGCGCCAGGCATTAAAGCACGTAAGTTTTGAGATTCAGGACGGCGAATTTGTCGGTCTGATTGGTCATACCGGATCGGGAAAATCGACCCTGATCCAGCATTTAAACGGTCTGATCAAGCCGACCAGCGGCGACATTAAGTATCAGGGTGTCAGCATTTACAGCCAGGGTTATAAATTAAAGGATCTGCGGAGTAAAGTGGGGCTGGTGTTCCAGTATCCGGAGTACCAGCTCTTTGAGGCAGATATTTTTACAGACGTCTGTTTCGGACCGAAAAATCTGGGGCTTCCGCAGGAAGAGGTGGAAAAACGTGCCCGCCATGCCTTAAAGCTGGTCGGCATGGATGAAAAATTTTATAAGCAGTCCCCGTTTGAACTTTCCGGCGGACAGAAACGCCGCGTCGCGATCGCGGGTGTACTGGCGATGCGTCCGGAGATGATGATCCTCGACGAGCCGACGGCGGGACTCGATCCGCAGGGGCGCGATGAGATTTTAGGTCAGATCGAGCGCCTGAACCGGGAGCACGGGCTGACGATTTTGGTGGTTTCCCACAGCATGGAGGACATGGCGCGTTACGTGGACCGCATCATGGTCATGAACGACGGCGTGAAGATGTTTGACGATACGCCGAAGGAGGTATTCCGCCATTACAAGGAGTTAGAGGCGATCGGTCTTGCCGCGCCGCAGATCACTTATGTGGTGCAGGGACTTCGGGAGCGCGGGATTCCGATCGACGACGCGATCACGACGGTAGAAGAAGCGCGGGAGGCGATTCTGGCGCTGTATAACAAGCGGAGGGAGAAACAATGATACGGGATATCACAATCGGACAGTATTATCCGGTCGAATCAGTGGTTCACCGGCTGGATCCGCGTACCAAGCTGTTTGGAACGCTGATCTACATTATTTCATTATTTTTCGCGGATAACCTGCTCTGCTATGCGGTAGCGACCGTATTTCTGGCGATGGCGGTCCGTGCCTCACGCGTACCATTTAAATTTATCGTGCGGGGACTCAAGGCGATCGTGTTCCTGTTACTTATCAGTATCAGCTTTAACCTGTTTCTGACAAATGGACGGGTGATTTTCCGGATAGGATTCTTAAAAGTGACGCATGAGGGCTTGCGGCTGGCAGTTTTCATGGGTCTGCGCCTGATGTATCTGGTGATTGGTTCCTCTGTCATGACGCTGACGACGACCCCGAACCAGCTGACGGACGGTTTGGAGAAAAGCCTTGGATGTCTGAACCGCATCCATGTGCCGGTGCATGAGATCTCGATGATGATGTCGATCGCGCTGCGCTTTATCCCAATCCTGATTGAGGAGACGGATAAGATCATGAAGGCACAGATGGCGAGAGGCGCTGATTTTGAATCTGGTAATCTCGTACAGCGGGCAAAGAGCATGATCCCGATTCTGGTACCGCTTTTCGTATCGGCGTTCCGCCGCGCGACGGATCTGGCGATGGCGATGGAGGCGCGCTGCTACCGGGGCGGAAGTGGGCGGACCAAGATGAAGCCGCTGCATTATGAGGCAAGAGACAGGGTTACTTACCTGATCCTTCTGGTTTATTTAGGAATCGTGATCGCGCTTCGAATTTTGTTTTAAAAGAGTGATTGCTTGAATGTGCCAGAGCGCATCTTTTATTCAAAAGGCGCATTTGAAAAAGATAGTTTAAAAGTTTAGAAGTTAGAGGATAGATACCATGAGACGAATTAAACTGGTGGTCTCCTACGATGGAACCGCCTACTGCGGGTGGCAGCTTCAGCCTAACGGAGTGACCATCGAGGAGGTGCTGAATCAGGCGCTTTCTTCTCTTTTAAAAGAGGATATCCAGGTCATCGGGGCGAGCCGGACGGATTCGGGTGTCCATGCGATGGGAAATGTGGCTGTTTTCGATACCGAGAGCCGGATTCCGGGTGATAAGATCTGCTTTGCGCTCAACCAGCGCCTGCCGGACGATGTGCGGATCCAGGCGTCGGAGGAGGTGCCGCTTACCTTTCATCCACGCAAGGCAAACTGCGTGAAAACGTATGAATACAAGATTTTGAACCGCAAGATCGATATGCCGCTGCAACGCTTATACAGCCATTTCTGCTATTTTAATCTGGATTTAGAGAAAATGCAGAAGGCGGCATCCTATCTCATCGGCGAGCACGATTTCAAGAGTTTCTGTACGGTGCGGACGCAGGCGGAGGAGACGGTGCGGACGATCTACAGCCTGACCGTGACGAAGGCAGACGACCTGATTACGATCCGCATCAGCGGCAGCGGTTTCCTCTACAACATGGTCCGGATCATCGCCGGGACGCTGGTTAAGATCGGTATGGGCGTTTACCCGCCGGAGAAGATGGAGGAGATTCTGGAGGAGAAAAACCGGGCGGCAGCAGGTCCTACGATCCCGGCACGCGGGCTGACGCTCGTAAGTCTGGAGTACGAAAAAGAGCTGGCACCGTACCTGGAGGGCGAAAATAAGCACTGGCACTATGTGCTCGATCAGAGAAATGTCCCGGAGAAGGGGCTTGCCTACCTCACGATCAAGCGCTGTGAGCCGGAAGAGCTTGACGGTGTGCTCCGTCGCGTGATCCATCAGGCATACCGAAATGGTGCGAAACAGGTATTTGTGCGGGATACGTTTGGAGAAGAGGGGAGCATCTACGGATATTACCGGCTGAGACGGCAGCCGGAGGTGGAAGAAGGCTGGCTGGAAGCCATCTACGAGGGTGAACATCAGTAAGTATGAGTAGAACATTTGATTATCTGGTCTGTTTCAGCGTCTATTCGCTGATTATCCTGATCATAGGAAAATCATCGTTCGGTGAGAGCGATTCGATTGGAAAATTTTTTATCGGAGAACGGAAATGCGGGTTCTGGCGGCTGTTTTGCACCTTCGTCGGAACCTGGGTGTCCGCTGCGACCATTCTGGGATATACGGGCAATGTTTTTGAAAATGGAACCTCAGTGATCGCCGTGACAGTTATCCCGTGGTTCATCGGCGCGGGGCTCTTGTATCTTATCAGCGGGCGTATCTATGACTGCGACCTGCTCACGATCCCGCAGTTCATCGGGGATCGCTATCATTCCCGCCTCCTGCGGACCTGCTGTGCCCTGCTGCTCTCGAGCGGTTACGTTTTTTATCTGGTGATCCAGATCAAGGGATTTGGAATCGCGGCGGCGACGCTCTTAAATATTGATTATAAAGTTGCAATTTTTCTGGTTTATCTGTTTATTCTGTATTCTACCTTTGGAGGATTCAATTCGGTTACCAAGACGGACGGCGGCAACCTCATCATGCTCACGATCAGCATAGTGGTTGTCTATTTTGTCGTGGTCGGAGGAATAGAGGGAAGCGGATTTCTGACGAACGCGGAGGTGTTTAACCGAAATGCGGCTGGCAGCGGGACGGGCAGTTTTGGAAATCTGATGAAGGATTACAGCCTTACCATGTATCTCACGATGTTTTTTGGCTGGGGTATGGGGCTGGCAACGAATCCTCAGTATCTGATCCGGATTGTGGCGGCAAAGAGCTGTGAGACGGCGCGGAAAGTCCTGATCTGGTCGCTGGTGTTCTTGACATTTTTTTATTTCTGTCTGACCCAGATCGGTCTGGGACTTCGGATTCTGTTTCCTTATCTGCACTCTTACTTCGGTTCAGACGATATTTTTGTCTACGCGATTAATTATTTGATCCGCTCGCGGTTCAGCGGATTTTTCCTGATCAGCGTGATCGGCGCGTGCATGTCTACGGCGAACTCGCAGCTGCTTCTGATTGGCTCGATGATGTCCTACGATGTGGTGGCGCAGTATGGAAAATGGAAGAAAACAGAGGACCACATCCTGGGGCTGACGCAGCTCTTTATCTTTCTTGGCGGAACGCTGGCGCTTCTGCTCTCCTTAAATCCACCGTCCAACAGCCTGTTTTTCGGCGCGGATATCTGGGGATTGTTTTCAGCAATTCTGACACCGCTTCTCTACGGTACGCTTTATTATAAGCGGGCGACGAGGACGGGCGCATGGGCGGCATTTGTGACAGGGGTAGCCGGGACGGTGCTGCTTCAGCCGCGTGAGCTGCCGGTTTACTGGGGATTTCCGGTGACGCTGTGTTCGACCCTGGTTTTTGTCCTTGTCCCGGTGCTGGAGAGTATATGGAAAAAACGTGCTTGCTAAAGGCGGGCATTTGGAAACATGAAGGTGGCAGACAACAGCGAGAAGGAGGCGAAAACGAGCGATGAATAAATGGCTGAAACGTCTTTCAAATTGGTTTTTACAAATTGAAAATGAGGTCATGGTTCCATTTGTGCTGGTCGGAATCCTGGTAATCGGCAGTTTCAGTATGATTTCCTATTATAATGGCTACACGATGCAGAAAAACAGTGAGCTTGAGCTGGCTGATACGCTGTTTGAGGATGTAAACCGCGATTTGAACTTCCTGGAAAAGCGTCTGCCGGAGGAGGAGATCGCGGAAAAATACCGGAATTTTGAGCGCGGGCGGATCCGGATTCTGAACCGTGACGGTGAGGAGATCACGGCCGGAAGCCGTTGGAAAAATACATCGGTGCTGGCAGTCAGCGAGGGGGGCAATCCATTTGGCTGGAGGCTGGAGTACCGGATAAATGAGAGAATATTCGGGGAGCGCATCTTAGAGCAGCAGAGCTATCTGGTAGTCGGCGCGATCGCGGCGCTGATTCTCATCTGCCAGGCAAGCATTTTCATTTCCCACAGTATCACGCGCCCCATCCGCCGGATGAGCCATACCTGTAAAGAAATCGAGGAAAACAAGGGCAGTTATCAGAAATACCGGTTTGAGGCGGTCAGCCGCCACGACGAGATCGGGCAGCTGGCGGTTACCTTTGAGGGACTGCTCAAAAACATGGATAATTATACGAAAATGGAATATACCAGCCGGATGGCAGCGACGCTGGCGCATGAGATCAAGAACCCGATCGCGGGCATCCGCTCCGGGATTCAGCTTTTAAAGGGCAGGGCAGTCAAGGACGGCGATAAGATGCTCTGTGACAGCATGATCCATGAGATCGACCGCGTCACGGCGCTGATCATGAATCTTCTGACTTTGTCAATCCGGCGTGAATCACTGAAAACGGAGGTTTCTGTGACCGGTGTTTTAAAGGAGATCGGAATGATCTATGCGAAAGGACCGGACAGCCGCCGCGCATCGCTTTTGGTGGAGGCAGAAGAGGGACTGAGGGCGAGTCTCAATGAAAATGAGTTCCGTCAGATCATCCACAACCTGATCAGCAACAGCCTGAAGGCGCTGGTACCGGACCGCGAGGGACAGATCAAGCTCATGGCAGCCGCGCAGGAGAAAGAAGTGCTTGTGACGGTGCGGGACAACGGAAAAGGCATGACGGAGGAAGAAGTCTCCAAGGCGCTGGAACCATTTTATACAAAGAGCATCAACGGAACCGGGCTTGGGCTCTCAATCGTGAGCCGCCTGGTGGAGTCAAATGGAGGAACGATGGAGATCGTGAGCAAGCCGGGGGTAGGGACAGACGTGGTTTTAAGATTTCCGGGGAAAATGGTATAGTGTGATCATTTAATGAGGTATTTCACGAATTTAGTATTTAGGGTATAATGTTATGAAACAGGGAGGAGGATGCACATGGATCGAATTTTGATTGTGGACGATGAATTTCTGATTCGCTATACACTGGAGGAAGGACTGAAAGACAGGGGGTATGACGCCTATTCAGCCGCAACCGTCGAGGAAGGGCTGGAGTTTGTCAGGAAATATCATCCGGGGGTGCTCCTTCTCGACAATCTCCTCGAAAACAGTGTCGGGATGGATGAGATTGTCAATTTCAAAAATGCAGATGAGGAACTGCAGGTCATCATGATGACGGCGTACGGTTCCGTCTCCCAGGCGGTTGAGGCGACGAAGCGCGGCGCATATGATTATATTTTAAAGCCGTTTGATGTGGATGAGATCGATATGCTGATCAAGCGGTGTCTGGAGCAGAAGCGCAACCGGGATTCACTCGTCTTCCTGAAAGGCGATGTGCCGCAGTTTTTAGGTGTTAGTGAGGCAGCTGCCCGGATCCGGCACCTTATTCAGGTGCTTGGGGAAAATTTGTCGGTCAATGTACTCCTGCGCGGGGAGACGGGAACGGGCAAGGAAGTTGTGGCGCGGCAGATTCATGCGAACAGCGCCCGCAAGGATAACCTGATGGTACGCATTAACTGCGGTGCGATTCCGGAAAATCTGATGGAGAGCGAGCTCTTTGGCTACGAGCGCGGCGCGTTTGCGGGGGCGCTCAAGACGAAAAAGGGCTTGATTGAGCTGGCGGACGGCGGTACGGTCTTTTTGGACGAGATCGGCGAATTGCCGATGGCGATGCAGACGAAACTTCTGACCTTCCTGGATGACCGGAAATTTAAGCGGATCGGCGCGCTGGAGGACACGGCGGTCGATGTTCGGATCATTGCGGCGACGAACAGAAATCTCGAGGAGGCGATCAAGGCGGGGCAATTCCGGGAGGATCTGTTCTATCGGCTGAATGTCATGCAGATCGAGATTCCGCCGCTTCGTGACCGGCGCGAGGATATCCCGGTGCTCTGTGACTATTACCTTGACTATTATAATAAAGCCTTTGCCCGCAATATCGAAAAGGTGGATCCGGATTTCATGCGGGAGCTGCTCTTGTACGACTGGAAGGGAAATGTCAGGGAGCTTAAAAATATTTTTGAGCGCTGTTTTCTCTTCAGCCAGGGAAATATCCTGGAAAAACACGTGGAGCTGGCGCCGGTCGAGCGGGAGGCAAGGCCGGAGAGCGGGGACTGCATCTATCTGAAAGATCTGAAAAAAGGACCGATCGACCTTGAGCAGGAGGTCGCGGCGCTGGAGAAACGATATATGTCGGAGGCGTTGAAACTTTCCGGCAATAACCTGACGCGGGCGGCGGCGCTGCTCGGCGTCACCCGGTTCTCGATGAAACGGAAGATGGAGCGGGAAGACGGGGAGAAGTAGAAAAAGCAGAAAAACTGTATCAGGAGGAAGGACGAAAACGGTTGTCTGGTAAACCGGGTGCAGGAATGAATGGTAAAAGAGTGCAAAAAATCACATCGTGCAAAAACGCACGCCTAAAACGTGCGTTTTTGCACGATTTTTGTATATAAATTAAATTATTTTAAAAAATATTAAAATTATGATTGAAAAATACATAGAAGTCAGATAAAATATCATTAGAAGCAAAAAAACAAGGGGAACATACAAAAAACATCTCATCTTAAAAATAGTTTCCGATAGTTGTTGAAAACAGACAGAAGAAACGCTAAGCCGCAAAAATGAGATGTGTGAGCTAAGAAAGGGAGGAATGAACCATGTTTTATGTCGATTTAAACAGTGATTTAGGTGAGAGCTTCGGTAATTATACGATTGGTATGGATGAAGAAATTCTTCAGTACGTGTCTTCTGCCAATGTAGCCTGTGGATGGCATGCAGGTGATCCGATGGTTATGGATAAGACCATCGCACTGGCAAAGAAATACGGAACCGCAGTAGGAGCACATCCGGGATTTCCGGATCTGATGGGCTTCGGTCGAAGAAACATGGTGGTAACTCCGGAAGAAGCGAAAGCATATCTGAAATACCAGCTCGGCGCATTGAGCGCATTTACTAAGAGCCAGGGCGTAAAAATCCAGCACGTAAAACCGCACGGCGCATTCTACAACATGGCAGCTGTTGATGAGAAGCTGGCGAGAGCGATGTGTGAAGCAGTCTATGAAGTAGATAAAGATATCATCTTCATGGGTCTGGCAGGATCCCAGATGATCAAGGCAGCCGAGGAGGTTGGTTTACAGGCAGCGAGCGAGGTGTTCGCAGACCGTGCATACAACGATGACGGAACCCTGGTTTCCAGAAAACTTCCGGGAGCAGTCATCAAAGATAAAGACCTGGCAATCAAACGTGTCGTAAGAATGGTAAAAGAAGGAAAAGTTGAGAGCATCAACGGAAACGACATTTCCATCAAGGCAGATTCCATCTGTGTACACGGAGACAACCCAAAAGCGCTGGAGTTCGTAAAGAACATTCGTGAGACACTGGTAGCCGAGGGAGTGGAGATTAAAAATCTGTTCCGTTAATACGTATATAAGGAGAAGAAAAATATGGGAGAAAAGAAAAAAAGTAATGCGAACACGACAGCCCTGATTGGCGCCGCGTTCCTGATGGCAACGTCCGCGATCGGACCTGGTTTTCTGACGCAGACAGCAACCTTTACCGGTCAGTACGGCTCTATTTTCGCACTGGCAATCATCTGTACCATTCTTCTGGATGTTACAACCCAGTTAAATATCTGGTCCATCATCGGTGTGTCCGGTATGCGTGGACAGGATATCGCAAATAAAGTTGTTCCGGGACTCGGATATTTCATTGCGTTCCTTGTGTCTCTCGGCGGTCTGGTATTCAATATCGGTAACGTCGGCGGCGCCGCAACCGGTTTTAATATCGTATTCGGTTTCCCGCTGAAAGTCGGAACCGTTGTAGCCGGTGTCATCGGTATCCTGATCTTCTTATCCAAGGATGCGAAAAACTTCATGGATAAGCTGACCAAATACTTAGGAAGCATCATGATTGTTACCGTACTTTATGTAGCATTCCGTTCCAAACCTCCGGTTGTTGAGGCAATCAGCAGCGTTGGACATCTGAACGAATTCCCGAACCTGGTATTCCCGATTATTACCCTGCTTGGCGGAAGCTGCGGCGGTTACATCACATTCTCAGGTGCACATCGTCTTCTGGATGCAGGTTTCTCCGGAACCAAGGATCTTCCGCACGTTCGCCGTTCCGTATTAATGGGCATCAGCGTATCGGGCGTTATGAGAATTTTACTGTTCCTCGCAGTTTTAGGCGTTGTTACAGCAACTCCGGAAGTTGTTGGAAGCGAAGCATGGGTAGCAAGCCCGCCAGCAGCAGCTTTTAAGGCAGGCGCAGGCATCATCGGTTACAAGATCTTCGGTCTGGTTATCCTGTTTGCAGCTATCACCTCCATCATCGGTGCAGCGTATACATCCGTATCCTTCTTAAAGACCCTGCATCCGTTCATCATGGAGAATGAGAAATGGTTTGTTATCGGCTTCATCGCTGTATCGACCGTTATCATGACATTACTTGGACAGCCGGCAACTCTTCTGGTTCTGGCAGGTTCCGTAAACGGACTGATTCTTCCGATTACACTGCTTGTCATTCTTCTGGCAAGCCGCAGAAAAGATATCGTCGGCGAAGATTACAAACATCCGACCGTACTCATCGTACTTGGCGTATGCGTTGTTCTTCTGACCGGTTACTCAGGAATCAAGGCTCTGCCGAAGATTCTTACCATCTTTGGTTAATGGATGAAAAAACGCGAAAAACATGGTAAAATAATAAAAAACGATTAAACGGACAGGCGCCCGGCGGACTGGCTGGATGAGCACGCAGATGGCTGGCTTATGGCAGCAGGTCTGCCGGGCGTTTCCCTGTAACTGGCTTGTTGGGCCGGAAGCAGTTTTTAGGTTCTTCTAAGAAGAAAAGCAGAACAGGCAGGCGGGGGCTTCGTTTATCTGACAGGAGGTATATATGAGCGAGGTAAGATACCTTGTAGCGGGCGACAGCGCTGTGTGCGTTGAGTTTGGCAATGAAATCAGCCCGGAGATCAACAAGAAAATCCGCGCATTCAAGATTGCGGTTGAAAAAAGTGATATACCGGGAATTGTGGAGACGGTTCCGACATACCGTTCCTTATTAGTACATTATCATCCGGAAGTGATCGGATTCAAGGCACTCACAGAAAAATTTGATAAATTGATGGGTTCCTTATCCAGCATTCCGATCCCGCCGCCAACCGTTATCGAAATTCCGGTTCTCTACGGCGGAGAGATGGGTCCGGATATTGAAAATGTTGCGGAGCACAATCACAAGACCGTGGAAGAGGTCATCAAGATTCATACATCTGAAGAATATCTAATCTACATGATTGGATTCATCGCTGGATTCCCATATCTGGGCGGCATGAGCAAAGAGATCGCAACCCCGCGTCTGAAGAGCCCGAGAGTGAAGATTGAGGGCGGCTCCGTCGGTATCGCCGGTGAGCAGACCGGTATCTACCCGGTAGCATCTCCGGGCGGCTGGCAGTTAATTGGACGGACTCCGTTAAAACTCTATGATGCAGACCGCGAGAAACCAGTGCTTCTGGAAGCGGGACAGTATATCAAGTTTGCTGCAGTAACCGAGGAAGAGTATAAAAAGATCGAAAAAGAAGTCGAAGATGGAACCTACAAATACGTTGTGTACGATAAGGAGGTATAAAGATGGGCATTAAGTTTGCAAGCGGCGGATTCCTCACAACCGTACAGGACATGGGACGCACCGGCTATCAGGAGTCCGGTATGTCTGTATCAGGCGTTATGGATCAGCGTTCCGCAGCGATCGCGAATATTTTAGTGGGAAATGATGAAAACGAGGCGGTTCTGGAAGTAACCCTGATGGGACCGATGATGGAATTTACAGAAGATAATATTATCGCAGTAACCGGCGGCAATCTGGTTCCGAAGGTAAATGGAAAAGATCTTCCGATGTACCAGGCGGTTTTAGTACATAAGGGCGATTCCATGAACTTTGCCGGTATGACAAGCGGAAGCCGCGCGTACATTGCAGTGGCAGGCGGACTGGACATCCCGGTACAGATGGGCAGCAAATCCACCAACTTAAAGCTGAAAGTGGGCGGTTATCAGGGAAGAAAGATCGGCGGCGGAGACGAGATTGGTTTTGCCGCTCCGAAGACGACCCTTCCAAATATGAGAAAGAGAAAAGTGACGCCGGAGGACTTCTCCCAGACGGAGAAAACCATCCGCGTTGTCATGGGACCGCAGGATGACTGCTTTACCGAGAAAGGTGTTGAGACTTTCTTAAGCAGCACATATGCATTTACGAATGAGTCCGACCGTATGGGCTGCCGTCTCGAGGGCGAGGTCATCGAGCATAAAAATGGCGGCGATATTATCACAGACGGTATCGCCTTTGGTGCGATTCAGGTGCCGTCCCACGGACAGCCGATTATCATGATGGCGGATCATCAGACCACCGGCGGTTATACGAAGATTGCTGGCGTTATCTCTGTGGATCTTCCGCTGGTTGCACAGTCCAGACCGGGCTATAAAGTACATTTCCAGAAAGTAACGGTTGAGGAAGCGCAGAAGCTTTACATTGAGCAGGTGGAAAAACTCAAAGCGCTTAAAGAAGAACTGGCAAAAGTACCGGAACCGTGCGGAGAACTTGATGCAGTGATTCAGGTAGCGGTTGGATGTGAGTCGAAGAAATACTGGAATCCGATTGGAACCTACCGGGTTGTGATCGATGGAACTGAATATATGGTTGAATTAGAGGAAGAGACTGAGCGATTCAGATAAAACTCAGATGCATCGAAAGATATGGAGGGAACGTATATGGCAGATTACAGCAAAATGACACCACCGGAAGTATGGAAACTGATTCGGACTGGCGAGATTACCCGCCCGACGGCTGGCATGTGTGCCGGATATGCACAGGCAAATCTGGTTATCCTGCCGAAAAAGTACGCCGATGATTTTAAAGAATTTGCAAGAAAGAACCCGAAACCGTGCCCAATCCTGGAAGTCGTAGAGGGCACACCGGATATCCACGATATGGGCGAAGGCGCGAGCATCGTGACGGACATCCCGAAATATTTCATTTACCGTGACGGCGTGAAAGTCGATGAGGTGACAGATGTTTCTTCTTATTGGAAAGAAGATTCGGTTGCATTCCTGATTGGCTGCAGCTTCTCCTTTGAGGAGGCGCTTATGAAAGCCGGCATTGAAGTGCGCCATATCGCGCAGGGCTGCAATGTTTCCATGTACAAGACCAACATCCAGTGCGAGAGCGCCGGCGTGTTCAAGGGACCGATGGTTGTCAGCATGCGTCCGATGACACCGGAAAACGCACAGAAAGCCAAAGAGATCACAGACCGTTATCCAAACGTACACGGCGGTCCGGTCCAGATCGGCGATCCGGCAGCGATCGGTATCAAGGATATTTCCAAACCAGACTATGGCGATCCGGTCGAGATCCGCGAGGGTGAGATCCCGGTATTCTGGGCTTGCGGCGTTACCCCGCAGGCAGCGATTGAAAATGCAAAACTTCCGTTAGTCATTACCCACGCACCGGGACATATGTTCATCACCAATGTCCTGAATACGGAGCTGAATGATTATCTGGAAGCGAAGAAGCAGAAATAGGCAGAATCGGTTCTTCCATTGCAGGAATGGTTTTATCGAAAAATAAGGTTTGACGGAGATTTCCCAGTCTCCTTCAAATAAATTCTCTTGAGAAAAGAGAAAAAGTTCATTACCAACCTAAAAAGCGGCGAAAAAGGAAGATGGAATCTGAGAGGAGGAAGTCTTCCTTTTTCATGTGTATCCCGTGCGTATATCATGCGTATATCATGCGCATGGGATGAAACGCACTTACCTTGTAAATTCCTTGAGAAAATCGTTGAAAAAACCTTGTATTTTCAAGGAAAAACCGCTTGACACGTCCGGAACTGTGTAATATAATAAATCAGTATGACATGAGTCAGGAAGATGTCGGCACCAAAGCCCCGGAGCAGGCATTTCATGATATAGTTAATCTCAATTATAGGAAGTAAAACAGGAGGTCAACCAATGAAGAGTTTTATGGCTAGTCCAGCAACAATCGAGAGAAAATGGTATGTAGTTGACGCTACAGGATATACATTAGGTCGTCTTGCATCTGAGGTAGCAAAAGTATTAAGAGGTAAGAACAAACCGATCTTCACCCCGCACATGGATTGCGGCGATTACGTAATCGTAGTAAACGCAGAGAAGATCAAAGTAACTGGTAAGAAACTGGATCAGAAGATCTACTACAATCACTCTGATTATGTAGGTGGTATGAGAGAGACAACCCTTCGTGAAATGATGGCTAAGAAGCCGGAGAAGGTTGTTGAGTTAGCAGTTAAGGGTATGCTTCCAAAGGGACCTTTAGGAAGAAGCATGATTACGAAACTTCATGTATACGCAGGTCCGGAGCACGAGCAGGCAGCTCAGAAGCCGGAAGTTTTAGAAATCAAGTTTTAATTAAAGGCACTGGAAGGAGGAAACAATAATGGCTAACAAATTTTACGGAACAGGCAGAAGAAAAAAATCTATCGCTAGAGTATACCTTGTACCGGGAACCGGCAAGATTACAATCAATAAAAGAGACATCGACGAGTACTTTGGTCTTGAGACCCTGAAAGTAGTTGTACGTCAGCCGCTCGTAGCAACCGAGACTGTTGATAAGTTCGATGTACTTGTAAACGTACGTGGTGGTGGTTTTACAGGCCAGGCAGGTGCTGTAAGACACGGTATCTCCAGAGCACTTCTTCAGGCAGACGCTGATTACCGTCCGGTACTGAAGAAAGCTGGCTTCTTAACTCGTGACCCGAGAATGAAAGAGCGTAAGAAGTACGGTCTCAAAGCAGCTCGTCGCGCTCCGCAGTTCAGCAAGCGATAATTCAACCGAATATCGAAAAAGAGCAACAAACCCCGAAAATCCAGTATTTTCGGGGTTTTCTTTATATTCTGAAAATCTATCAGACACCATCAAAACACACGAAAATGTTCCGGTAACTAACAGGTAACACACAGGTAACTAACACGAAAACAGGTGTCTTGTGCAATACTTTTGAAATCTTGTGCAAGACACATTTTTGCATGAAAAAAGGGCGATTCAATCACCCTTTTCTTTGCAGTATTCAATGATACATGACCGGACATCTTTTTTCGTCCGGCAGTGACAGGAATGACCGTCCTTGAATATGATGTCATATCCGTCGTGCATGTTTCCAGTGATTCCGGAAATCATTTCCCTGTTCTTTTCTGCTACCTGCATCGTGTCGAACATTCCGCACTGGTCTTTTCTGACAAGGTCTTGAATGTATGCGTTGATAGACATTCCCTTGTCTGCTGCGAGCGTCCGGATAATATCTTTCATTCCTTTAGGAACTGCGAGGTTTATTCGTTCATAATGCTCTTTATAAAAATTATTCTTGTATTCTGTTCTGTTCATGACATTACCCTCCATCAAATCAAATTGATCGCCTCAAGTTTGGTCGGGAGTTCAATGTGGGTGTAGACGTTTTCGGTCACACCCTGTCCTTTATGCCCGACAATTTTCTTGATGAATCTCTCGTCAACTTCCTTTTCGGTGAGGAGAGAGATGCAGGTGTGTCTTGTATCATGCGGGCGGTGTCCGTCATAGACAGGTTCTCTTTTCGTTTCATCAATGACGAATTTCCCGAAACCGAACTCAAGCATCAGAGGAATCCAGTAAGAATCATAATAATTCCGGTACTGAAAAGGTTCGTCGTCGGGTGTACAAATCAGATGGTCACATTTCCGGTTCATCCAGTATTCAAAGAATGGTACAATCTTTTCAGCAATGGGAACTTCTCTGATTCCTGCCT